>NZ_CBFFRK010000015.1:0-65864 GCF_965644245.1 Erwinia sp. V71 | reverse complement strand
TTATCGGTAGTTAACCCTTCCTCCTACACTCTCCACAATCATGTCCGAGCGTTGCACTTATTATCTGAATTCGCGCTCTTCATTATTTGCGTTGATTGTTGCTGTAAGTGTATTGCGAATAAAAAAGGGTGAACGCTTTGCCTTTGGTCCTTATCCCTGCATGGTTGCTGTGATTTATTTGTTCTGGCCTGGATGAGTGATTAAAAGAAATAATTGATTCGATGTGAAACAAATGTGGAAATAGGGCGATTTCGCCAGGCGATAAATATACCGGTCGCTGGGCGCGACCGATATTGCTGCGCGTCAGGAAACAATCATGCGTTCACGGTTGGAGGGCTGCACAAACAGCGAGCCATCTTCCCAGCGCAGCATCGTCAGAGTGCCGCCCCAGCAGCAGCCGGTATCCAGGCCAATAATGCCTTCCGGCGTGCCACGCCCTTCCAGCGCCGCCCAGTGACCAAAGACGATGGTGTAATCCTGTGCCACAGGGCCGGGGATCGCAAACCAGGGTTTCAGCGGCGGAGGTGCCGATTCCGGTGCTTCTTTGGCAATCATATCCAGCTGACCGTTCGGGAAGCAGAAACGCATGCGGGTCAGGGCATTGGTGCTGAAACGCAGGCGCGACAGTCCGGACAGCTCCGGGCTCCAGTTATTCGGCATATCGCCATACATCGCATCGAGGAACAGCGGATAACTGTCGCTGGACAATACCGCTTCGACTTCGCGCGCGCACATCTGCGCTGTGGCGAGATCCCACTGTGGCGTAATACCGGCATGTGCCATCACCAGCCGTTTTTCTTCATCCACCTGCAGCAATGGCTGACGGCGTAACCAGTTAATCAGCTCATCGGCGTCAGGTGCATCCAGTAATGGCGTCAGGCGATCTTTCGGTTTATTACGGCTGATACCGGCGTAGACCGCCAGCAAATGCAAATCGTGGTTGCCCAGTACCAGCCGGACGCTGTCACCGAGCGAGCGGACAAAACGCAATACATCAAGGGAGGCCGGGCCGCGTGCGACCAGGTCGCCAGTCAGCCACAGGGTATCGTGTTCGGGATTAAACGCGACCTGCGCCAGCAATGATTGCAGTTCGTCATAGCAACCGTGGATATCACCAATAAGGTATGTACTCATCTGAATATCTTAATGAATATGGGCCTGGACGGCGAGACGGAATACGGGAATGTCGACGGTAAAGGTTTCCCCCTGATCGTCGATCATCTGATAGTGGCCCTGCATGGTGCCCATCGGGGTTTCGAGGATAGCGCCGCTGGTGTACTGAAACTCGTCGCCGGAGGCAATCACCGGCTGCTCACCTACCACGCCTTCTCCCTGAACTTCGGTGGCGCGGCCGTTACCGTTAGTGATTAACCAGTAACGGCCAAGCAGTTGCACGGAATTGCGCCCGAGATTGCGGATGGTAATGGTATAGGCGAACACATAGCGCTCTTCATCCGGCGCCGATTGCGACTCGATATAGACGCTTTGTACCTGTACACAAATCCGGGGCGATTCAATCATGCGTTTAGCTCTCCTGCTCCTGCGGTTCAGGGTGCGCAGTTAACCAGTTCGCTAACTGGCAATACTGTGCGACAGTGATATTTTCTGCCCGCAGCGTGTTATCGATACCCATTTCTTCCAGCGCCTCAACGCTGAACAGGTGACCCAGGCTGTTACGCAGGGTTTTTCTGCGCTTGCCAAAGGCTTCGGTGGTGATACGGCTCAGTGTGCGCACACTATCGACCGGATGCGGTAATGTCAGGTGTGGTACCAGACGCACCACGGCGGAATCGACTTTTGGCGCCGGGGTGAAGGACTCCGGTGGCACTTCCAATACCGGGATCACCTGGCAGTAATACTGCGCCATCACACTCAGACGACCATACGCTTTGCTGCCCGGGCCTGCAACCAGACGGTTGACCACTTCTTTCTGCAGCATAAAGTGCATATCGCGGATCGCACCCATATAGCTGAACAGGTGGAACATCAGCGGTGTGGAAATATTGTATGGCAGGTTGCCAAACACGCGCAGCGACTGACCTCTCTGCTGCGCCAGTTCGGAAAAGTTAAAGGTCATCGCATCCTGCTGGAAAATCGTCAGCTTGGGACCGAGGAACGGATGAGTCTGCAGACGCGCCGCCAGATCGCGGTCAAGTTCGATCACCGTCAGGGCGTCAAGACGCTCACCAACCGGTTCGGTCAGTGCGCCAAGGCCGGGGCCGATTTCGACCATCGCCTCGCCAGGCTGTGGGTGGATGGCGGAGACAATGCTGTCGATGATGTACTGGTCGTTGAGGAAGTTCTGTCCAAAACGTTTGCGGGCAAAATGGCCCTGGTGGACGCGATTATTCATTACTGCTCTTGATCATGGTAATGGCGAGGTTAAGCGCCGTGATAAAGCTGCCCGCATCCGCTGTGCCCTGGCCCGCCAGTTCAAGGGCGGTGCCGTGGTCGACAGAGGTGCGGATAAAAGGCAGGCCAAGGGTGATATTCACCGCGCGGCCAAATCCCTGGTATTTTAGCACCGGAAGCCCCTGATCGTGATACATCGCTAACACGGCATCAGCATGTTGCAGATATTTCGGCTGGAACAGGGTATCCGCCGGCAACGGGCCGGTCAGCAGTATGCCTTGCTGACGCAGTTCGTTCAGCGCCGGGATGATGGTGTCAATCTCTTCACGACCCATATGACCGCCTTCGCCAGCATGCGGGTTCAGGCCGCAAACGAAGATGTGCGGTGTCGCGAGGCCAAACTTGCTTTGCAGATCCTGATGCAGGATGTTGATCACTTCATGCAGGCTGTCGCGGGTAATCGCGGCGGCGACATCTTTCAGTGGCAAATGGGTGGTTGCCAGAGCGACGCGAAGTTCTTCCGTCGCCAGCATCATCACAACCCGTTCGCATGCCGCGCGGTCGGCGAAGAATTCGGTATGGCCGGTAAACGGAATACCGGCATCGTTGATCACCCCTTTGTGCACCGGACCGGTAATCAGCGCGGCGAACTCGCCGTGCAGGCAACCATCACAGGCGCGTGCGAGGGTGTCCAGCACGTAGTGACCATTGGCGACCGCAAGCTCACCAGCAGTAACTGGCTGCGCCAGTTCCACTGGCAGTACCGTCAGGGTGCCTGCCTGTTGTGGCTGAGCCGCGACACCAGGCTGGTACTCACGCAGGGTTAACGGCAGACCCAGCAGCGCCGCGCGATCGCGCAGCAGTTGCGGGCTGGCACACACCACCAGTTCAACTGGCCAGTCACGCTGCGCCAGCTGAACGGTGAGGTCAGGACCAATCCCGGCGGGTTCGCCGGGGGTGATCACTACACGTGTATTACTGAGCATTGGCATCCAGAATTTTCACGTAAGCACTGGCGCGCTGTTCCTGCATCCAGGTCTGTGCTTCTTCTGCGAACTTACGGTTAAACAGCAGACGATAAGCGCGCTCTTTCTGTGCCGCATCGGTTTTGTCCACCTGGCGGGTATCCAGCAACTGAATCAGGTGCCAGCCGAAGGAGGAGTGCACAGGCTGGCTCGTCTGGCCTTTGTTCAGCTTCAGCAGAGCATCGCGGAACGCAGGATCGAACACTTCCGGAGAGGTCCAGCCCAGATCGCCACCCTGGTTCGCAGAACCGGGATCGTCAGAGAGCTGCTTCGCCGCATTGGCGAAACTGATTTTCCCGCTCTGAATATCTGCGGCCACTTCCTGCAGCTTCTGGCGCGCCTGCGCGTCAGTCAGCACCGGTGATGGCTTCAGCAGAATATGGCGGGCGTGCACTTCAGTGACGGAAATGTTCTGGCTTTCGCCACGCACATCATTCACTTTCAGAATATGGAAACCGACGCCGGAACGAATCGGACCAACGATATCGCCTTTCTTCGCGCTACTCAGCGACTGGGAGAACAGGGTTGGCAGCTCTTCAATTTTGCCCCAGCCCATATTGCCGCCTTTCAGCGCCTGCGGGGCCGCGGAGTAGGTCACCGCCAGCTTGCCGAAATCGGCGCCGCCACGCAGTTCACTCATCAGCTGTTTCGCCAGGCTTTCCTGGTCATCCACCTGCTGCTGGGTTGGGTTTTCCGGCAGTGGCAACAGAATATGGCTGATATTCAGTTCTGTACCACGGTTGTGCTGGGCGCCAACCTGCTCGGCCAGGGCGTCCACTTCCTGTGGCAGAATAGTGACACGGCGGCGCACTTCGTTATTGCGCACTTCCGCAATCTGCATCTCTTTACGGATCTGCTCGCGATAGACGTTGTAATTGACGCCGTCGTAGGCCAGACGACTACGCATCTGGTCAAGACTCATTTGGTTCTGTGCAGCGATATTGGTAATAGCCTGATCGAGCTGTTGATCAGTAATCTGCACGCCCATCTGTTTGCCCATCTGCAGCAGGATGTTATCCATAATCAGACGTTCAACAATTTGATGGCGCAGGGTGCGATCGTCAGGCAGTTGTTGTCCGGCTTGCTGCGCCTGGGCTTTCACCGAGCTCATCATGCCATCCACATCACTTTCTAACACCACACCGTTGTTTACGACGGCGGCGACTTTATCAACAACTTGCGGCGCTGCAAACGCGGTATTGGCTACCAGAGCCACACCAAGCATCAGCGTTTTCCAGTTCTTCATACTTTTTCCATTCTTCTTTCCGCACTGCGGGTTTGCATGTCAAACATTACAACATCAGAAAGCACGCTGGTAAGGCAGAATGCCCTCACGCAGCATTTGACCGGTTCCTAAGCCATAGTTCGAGCTCAGGCCACGCAGTTCAATGTTGAACGAGATTTGGTTGTCATATTTACTGCTGCTGTTTTCCCAGCCGTTGATTTTGCGCTCGTAACCGAGACGGATCGCATAGCAGCACGAGCTGTATTGCAGACCCACCAGCTGATCGGCGGACTGTTGTGATTTGGTGTCGTAATAGTACGCACCAACAACAGACCAGGCATCAGCAATTGGCCAGCTCGCGGTGACCCCCACCTGCGAAATACCGTTCTTGTAGATGGGGTTGTTAATCACACTACTATTCTGGTTCTGCAATGCCGTAGCCACATATTCCGGGCTGCTGTAACGGTAGTTCAGCTGGACCATACGATCCGCGTCACGGCGATACTCCAGCACCGCATTGCCCTGTGCGATATTGTCCAGTCGCGTGTCGTACTGAATCCCGCCACGCGTGCTCCAGCGATCGCTAATCTTCCAGTATGTATCACCGGCCCACACCAGGCTGCCGGTGTCATCTTCATCGCTCACGGTGTTCAGTCCGGTGCGTGAAGGGGTAAACGAGTAGATTTGACCAACAGAAACGTTAAAACGTTCCACCAGATCGTTATCATAAATGCGTGAGGTGACACCGGTGGTCAGCTGATTGGCTGATGCGATGCGATCCAAGCCGCTATAGGTACGGTCGCGGAACAGGCCGGTGTAATCGGTTTGCAGCAGCGTGGAGTCATAGGCATTGATATGGCTCTGGTCACGATACGGCACATACAGGTACTGAGCGCGCGGTTCCAGTGTCTGGGTATAGCCTTCCGCCCAGTTCATTTCGCGCTCCAGTACCACTTTGCCATCCATTTTAAACTGCGGCAGGGTGCGGTTAACCGACTCTTTCAGCTGATTATTTTTGTTTTCATCAAGAGAGTTAAAATACTCGACGCCATCCTGCTGATAATGCGTTGCCAGCAGTTTCGCTTCGGTATTCAGGCTTGCCCAGCCGTTGGATACCGGCAGATTAATGGTCGGCTCAATATGCAGACGGGTGGCATCCGGATAGCGCTCATTCACGTTGCTGAATTTTACCGCCTGGGCATACAGATGGGCATCAAACGGGCCGATATCGTTCTGATACAGGTTAATATCCAGCTGCGGCTGCGCACGATAGATATTGTTGCTGCTGGTATTGGAGAAGACCTGGAAGTCTTTACTGGATAACGTCGCGTTCCAGTTGGTATCCGCGTAGCCGAAGCTAAATTTCTGCGTCAGATAACCATCCGTCGATGAGTAATACGGTGAACTCAGATCGTTGAAATAGTAGTAATCGCTGACTTTGGAGTAGTTAGCATCTAGGCGCCAGTGCTGATCGTAGACACCTGAGTGACGCCAGAAGAGGAACCAGCGGTTCGAGTCTTTGTCATCAGTGCCACGCGTCGCCTGGTCGCGGTTGTACTGGTCATCTGAAGGCAGATAATCGAATTCGATCAGGCCGGTGCCGAAATCGGTCAGATAGCGGAACTCATTCTGCCACTGCAGGCCACGCTTACTCATATAGTGTGGCGTGATGGTGGCATCGAAGTTCGGTGCGATATTCCAGTAGTACGGCAGAATAAATTCAACGCCGTTGCTGCTGCCATACTTGGCATTAGGGATCAGGAAACCGGAACGGCGGCGGTCGCCAATGGGCAGTTGCAGATACGGGCTGTAAAACACCGGTACGGCGCCAATTTTAAAGCGCGCATTCCAGATCTCCGCGACTTCTTCCTGGCGGTCCTGGATCACTTCGGAACCGACGACACTCCAGCTGTAATCGCCCGGCAGACAGGTGGTGAAGCTGCCGTTTTCCAGAATGGTGTAGCGGTTTTCACCGCGCAGTTTCATTTGATCGGCGACGCCACGGCCCTGGCGACCGACCATCTGATAATCACCATTCCAGACATTGGTGTCTTTGGTGTTCAGATTTGACCACGCTTTCGGACCTTTCAGGATGACCTGGTCGTCGTCATAGTGCACATTACCGAGCGCATCGACGGTGCGTGTGGGTTCGGTCTGGCCTGGCAGGATTTTTTGATGCAGCTGCACTTCATCCGATTGCAGACGGCTATTCCCTTGCTGTATATCCACATTACCCGTGAATACCGCGCTGTCAGGGTAGTTGCCTTTGGCGTTATCCGCGTTGATCGTTACCGGCAGCTGATTAGTATCACCCTGCACCGCAGGGCGATTAAAACTTGGCACGCCAAGCATACACTGCGACATTAAGTCGTCGGCAAGTCCCTGCTGGCTGTAGAGTGCTGAACCAATCAGGGTGGCCAGCAAAGTTGGTATACGTTTTTTCATACGCGGTATCGAGAATTCCGTGATAACAGGCATCATGCCGACAAACGGTCAGAGACTAACGTACTCAACAGCGTAGCGCCAGTGTTAATGCTGCCCGTTTACCCGCGTTGCCGATAGGCTCAGAGATAAATGACAGGTATGATAATGCAATTTTTAGCCGTCAGCATGGCGAATTGAGGAGTATATGCGCTATTGGGGGAAAGTAATCGGCCTCGTGCTGGGGTTAATGTCGGGAACTGGCTTGTGGGGCCTCGCGCTGGGCCTGATCATCGGCCATCTTATTGACAAAATTCGTGGTGTACGGCGGCAGGGTTATTTCAGCAATCAACAATCACGCCAGACGCTGTTTTTTCGCACCACGTTTCAGGTGATGGGGCATTTAACGAAATCAAAAGGGCGGGTCACTAACGCAGATATTCAGATGGCGACGCAGGTGATGGAGCGTATGCAGCTGCACGGCCAGGCGCGCACGGCAGCGCAACAGGCATTTCGTGAAGGCAAGCAGAGCGATTACCCGCTGCGTAACAAACTGCGTGAGCTGCGCAGCGCCTGCTTTGGTCGTTTTGATTTGATTCGGATGTTCCTGGAAATTCAGATGCAGGCGGCGTTTGCTGACGGCACACTGCATCCCAGCGAGCGCAAAGTGCTGTATGTGATTGCTGAGGAACTGGGCATTTCCCGTCATCAGTTCGATCAGTTTCTGCGCATGATGGCGGGGGGGCAGCAGTTTGGCGGTGGCGCGCATCATGGCTGGGGTCACTCTTCGGGATCGTCACAGGGTGCGGGCGGTGGTTTTCAGCAGCCTCAGCGTGGGCCGACGCTGGACGATGCCTGTAGTGTGCTGGGGGTGAAACGCAGTGACGACAGCGCCACCATTAAGCGTAAGTACCGCAAGCTGATGAGTGAGCACCATCCCGATAAACTGGTGGCGAAAGGCCTGCCGCCGGAGATGATGAAGATGGCGAAGCAGAAAGCGCAGGAGATTCAGGCGGCGTATGATCTGATTAAGCGCGAGAAGAATTTTAAGTAATTCTGGCTGGCTTACCTGCCATTTCCGCTGCGGGCAGTGCTCAAAATCCTCACGTACTGATTGTACGCTCCGGTTTTTGCGCGCTGGCCGCATCAGAACTGGCTGCGCCGCGTGCACCAGAATACGTTGCGCGTGGTATTCCTGAAAATATTAAAACTCTGCTGGCTGACGAAAGGTCATTGGCGTCTGGTAGTCCGGATGTGTAATCGTCAGCATCTCCGCATGCAGTTGCAGGCGTGGTGCCATCGCGCGGGCGGCGTCATGCGCATAAAAATTATCACCGAGAATCGGATGACCCAGTGCCAGCATATGCACACGCAACTGGTGTGAACGGCCGGTGATCGGTTTTAATCGCACGCGTGCGCTGTTATCCGCCGCATACTCCAGCACTTCATACTCCGTTTGCGCGGCTTTACCGGTTTCGAAGCAGACTTTCTGTTTCGGGCGGTTTGGCCAGTCACAAATCAGTGGCAAATCCACCAGCCCTTTCTCTGGCTGCGGGTGTCCCCAGACACGCGCGACATACGTCTTTTGCGGTTCGCGTTCGCGAAACTGTCGTTTGAGTTCACGTTCCGCAGCCTTGTTCAGCGCGACAACAATAATCCCGCTGGTTGCCATATCGAGACGATGCACGGATTCCGCCGCGGGATAATCGCGCTGAATACGCGTCATCACACTGTCTTTGTGTTCTTCGAGGCGACCCGGTACGGAGAGCAACCCGCTGGGTTTATTGACCACCATAATGTGCTGATCCTGATACAGGATATGCAGCCAGGGTTCTTGCGGAGGATTGTAAGGTTCCATGGTCTATCGCATTGATACGTGTACAGCGTCAGTATTAGCGCGCAGTGTAGCGGAAAATGCAGCGATGTGAGCGTTTATTTTCCGTGCAGCGCGTCGCTGACATCAGCGGGAAAATCCCCTCCGCACGATGGCGGAGGGGGTGGCATTACTGGTGTGTCACCACAATCAGGCGCAGGGCATCAAGACGCCAGCTGGCGTCGTTGAGGCTGGCCAGCACCTGGGCACGGTTATTTTCCAGCGCCTCGATTTCATCCTCGCGGATATTCGGGTTCACCGCTTTCAGCGCTTCCAGACGCGACAGTTCGGCGCTCAGCTTCTCATCCGCTTCCTGGCGTGCGGCGTCGATCAGCACACGCGCTTCCGCTGCCGCTTGATCTTCAGACAGCTTCAGAATTTCGTGCACATCCTGCTGCACCGCGTTGACCAGTTTGCTGGCGGTATGACGATTGACCGCATTCAGCTGACGGTTAAAGCTCTCAAACTCCACTTTGCCCGCCAGGTTGCTGCCTTTGCGATCCACCAGCATGCGGATTGGCGTTGGCGGCAGGAAGCGGGTCAGTTGCAGCTGTTTTGGCGCCTGAGCTTCCACCACATAAATCAGCTCCAGCAGCAGCGTCCCGACCGGCAGTGCTTTGTTTTTCAGCAGTGACAGCGCGCAGCTGCCGGTATCGCCGGAAAGGATCAGATCGAGGCCGTTACGGATGATCGGATGCTCCCAGCTGACATACTGCGCATCTTCGCGCGACAGTGCCTGGTTGCGGTCGAAAGTGATGGTGCAGCCATCTTCCGGCAGGCCCGGGAAATCCGGCACCAGCATATGATCCGATGGCGTCAGCACGATCAGGTTATCGCTGCGATCTTCCTGATTGATGCCAACAATATCGAACAGGTTGAGCGCAAAATTCACCAGATTGGTGTCGCTGTCCTGCGCGGCGATCTGTTCTGCCAGCGCCTGCGCCTGTTCGCCGCCGTTGGAGTTCAGCTCCAGCAGGCGGTCACGGCCCTGTTCCAGCTGGGTTTTAATCGCGTCATGCTCGCTGCGACACTGCTGGATAAACTCATCCAGGCCTTCGGTATTCTCTGGCGCCGCCAGGTAATTGATCAGCGGGTTATACACTTTGTCATAGATGGCGCGGCCGGTCGGGCAGGTGTGCTCAAAGGCATCCAGACCTTCGTGATACCAGCGCACCAATACAGACTGCGCGGTTTTCTCCAGATACGGCAGCATAATCTGGATATCGTGCGCCTGACCGATACGGTCGAGACGGCCGATACGCTGTTCCAGCAGATCCGGGTTAAACGGCAGGTCAAACATCACCAGGCGGCTGGCGAACTGGAAGTTACGCCCTTCCGATCCAATTTCTGAACACAGCAGGACCTGCGCACCACCTTCTTCTGTCGCAAAGTAGGCAGCCGCGCGGTCACGCTCAATAATCGACAGGCCTTCGTGGAACACCGCGGCGCGAATACCTTCACGTTCACGCAGCACCTGCTCCAGCTGCAGTGCGGTAGCGGCTTTGGCGCAGATCACCAGCACTTTTTCATCACGGTTACTGGTGAGATAGCCCAGCAGCCACTCGACGCGCGGATCAAAGTTCCACCAGGTGCCGCTGTCGCCTTCAAATTCCTGATAAATCTGCTCCGGATAGAGCATGTCGCGGGCACGTTCATCAACAGACTTACGCGCGCCCATAATGCCGGAGACTTTAATTGCCGTCTGATACTGCTGCGGCAGCGGCAGGCGGATCTGATGCAGTTCGCGCTGCGGGAAGCCTTTCACGCCGCTGCGGGTGTTACGGAACAGCACGCGGCTGGTGCCGTGGCGGTCCATCAGCATGCTGATCAGCTCCTGACGCGCTTGCAGCTTGCCTTCGCGTGCGCTGTTAGCGACCTGCAGCAGCGGCTCGATATCCTGCTCGCCTACCAGGTCGTTCAGCAGATTCATCTCATCGGCAGAGAGCGGTTTATCGGCCAGCAGCAGCGCCACGGCATCGGCGACCGGACGATATTGCTGTTGCTCGGCAACAAACTGTTCGAAATCGTGGAAGCGGTTCGGGTCCAGCAGGCGCAGACGGGCAAAGTGGCTGGCCATACCCAGCTGTTCTGGCGTCGCAGTCAGCAGCAGCACGCCCGGAATGCGCTCGGCCAGCTGTTCAATCACCTGATATTCACGGCTGACTTCCTCTTCGCTCCACGCCAGGTGGTGCGCTTCATCGACAATCAGCAGGTCCCACTCGGCTTCGGCCATCTTTTCCAGGCGCTGCTTATTGCGACGCACAAAGTCCAGTGAGCAGATCACCAGCTGTTCGGTATCGAACGGGTTGTCACTGTCATGCTGCGCTTCGGCATAGCGCTCATCATCAAACAGCGAGAAGTGCAGGTTAAAACGGCGCAGCATTTCCACCAGCCACTGGTGTTGCAGGGTTTCCGGCACCACAATCAGCACGCGCTCGGCACGACCTGCCAGCAGCTGCTGATGAATAATCATCCCGGCTTCAATGGTTTTCCCCAGACCGACTTCGTCCGCCAGCAGCACGCGCGGCGCATGGCGACGGCCAACATCGTGCGCAATATGCAGCTGGTGCGGGATCAGGTTGGTGCGCATCCCGCGCAGGCCGCTGATCGGCAGGCGGTACTGCTCACTCTGGTATTTACGGGCGCGGAAACGCAGGGCAAAGCGGTCCATACGGTCGAGCTGACCGGCAAACAGGCGGTCCTGTGGCTTGCTGAACACCAGTTTGCTGTCCAGCATCACTTCACGCAGGATCACGTCCTCTTCGTCCGTATCCAGACGCCGGCCGACATACACCATCAGGCCGTTTTCATTGCGTGCATCGGCCACTTCCAGCTGCCAGCCTTCGTGGCTGGTGATGGTGTCGCCGGGATTGAACATCACGCGGGTGATTGGAGAATCATTTCTGGCATAGAGACGGTTTTCACCCGTGGCCGGGAACAGTAAGGTCACCATACGTGCATCCAGGGCAACGACGGTTCCCAGTCCAAGTTCGCTTTCCGTATCGCTGATCCAGCGTTGACCAAGTGTAAAAGGCATAGATTATTGGCTCGATTCTCGTAAAAAAGGTACTAACCACGCGCTCAGGGCAATAGTATGGCGGCCGGACGCAGAGGGTCTGGCTGGTAATGCCGAACGGTGAAATAAGGAAGGGCGCTATGGTACTGGAAGGTAACGCGTTCGTCACCTGTCAAAACAGCCCTAACTGCCCGGTAATCAGTGTAGCAAAATCATCGCCGACAAACGGCAGAATACCGTCCGCAACCGGCTGCAGCTGGCGTGTGAGGTAGTGATCGTAGTCGAGCGGGGTGACGCGTGCTTCCAGCGGTTCCGGGCCCGATGTCGCCATCACATATTTAATTGAACCGCGGTTCTGGTACTGCAATGGCCTGCCCAGTTTGCGGTTGTGCTCATCCGCCAGCCGTGCGGCGCGCACATGGGGTGGCACATTGCGCTCATACTCATTGAGTGGTCGCCGCAGCTGTTTTTTATACACCAGTTGATCATCAAGTTCGCCATCCAGCAGCTGGCGTACTGTTTCGCGAATAAAATCCTGATACGGCTGATTAAGGAAAATGCGCCGGTACAGCGCCTGCTGAAACTGCTGTGCTAACGGTGTCCAGTCGGTGCGTACCGTTTCCAGCCCTTTAAACACCATCTGCTGCTGACCATTGGCGGTGATAAAACCGGCATAGCGCTTTTTGCTGCCCTGCTCCGCACCACGAATGGTCGGCATCAGAAAACGGCTGAAATGGGTTTCAAATTCCAGTTCCAGCGCGCTTTCCAGCCCATACTGCTGCTGCAGATGGGCGCGCCACCACTGGTTGACTTTGTTTACCAGCTGGCGACCAATCGCGCTGGCCTGCTCCTCGCTATGTGCGGATTTCAGCCAGACAAAGGTGGAGTCGGTGTCACCATAAATCACATCATAACCTTCCGCCTCAATCAGCTCGCGCGTCTGGCGCATAATTTCGTGGCCGCGCAGGGTGATAGAGGAGGCAAGCCGCGGGTCAAAGAAGCGACAGGCGCTGGTGCCCAGCACGCCGTAAAAGGCGTTCATAATGATTTTCAGCGCCTGCGACAGCGGTTTATTACCCTGTTTTTTCGCTTCTTCGCGCCCCTGCCAGATCTGCTGCACAATGCCCGGCAGGCAGTGCTCGCGGCGGGAAAAGCGCGCGTGGCGAAAACCGGGCACGGAATGGGCATCATCCGGTTGCGCCAGTCCGGCCACCAGCCCGACCGGGTCGATAAGAAAACTGCGGATAATTGACGGATACAGGCTCTTGTAGTCGAGCACCAGTACGGAATCGTACAGGCCGGGACGCGAATCCATCACATAACCGCCCGGGCTGGCTTCCGGTGCGACTTCGCCCAGATTCGGTGCCACATAGCCGATGCGATGCATACGTGGCAGGTAGAGGTGGGTAAACGAGGCGACGGAGCCGCCATGGCGATCCACCGCGAGCCCGTTCACCGACGCGCGTTCCAGCAGAAACGGTATCAGCTGAGTATGGTGAAAAATACGCGTCACCAGTTCACAGTCTTTCAGGTTATAGCGCGCCAGCGCGGGCTTATCGTTATCGAAACGCTGGTTAATCTCTTCCATGCGCTGCCACGGATTATCAATCGCTTTGCCTTCGCCCAGCAGTTCGCGTGATACCGCTTCCAGGCTGAAGGAGGAGAAGTTCCAGAACGCTGATTTCAGCGCTTCGATGCCGTCAATAATCAGTCGTCCGGCAGCCTGGGCGAAAAACACGCCGGGCTTAAAGCCATGCTCGCGCCACTCCAGCGGTTGCTGGTCGCGGCCAAAGCGCAGCGGAATGCCGTAACGATCGGCGTGCTTTTGCAATACACGCAGGTCAAACTGCACCACGCTCCAGCCAATAATCACATCCGGATCATACTGCTGCAGCCAGGCGTTAAGCTTTTCCAGCAGCTGCGGGCGGCTGCTGACATACTCCAGATTGAAATCGATCTGGCTGGCATCGCCGTTTTCCGGGCCGAGCATATACACATCGCGCCGCCCGCAACCTTCCAGGCCAATGCAGTAGAGTTCGCCGTGTTGCGTGGTTTCGATATCCAGCGATAGCCATTTCAGCTGCGGGCGGTAGTCAGGATGTGGTTTCAGTCGTGCGTTGATCAGGCTGTTACCGGCGGGCTGGCCGCTGAACCACACCGGCGCGGTGATAAAACGCTCCATTAAAAAACGTTCCGGCGGACGAATATCGGCTTCATACACCGTAATACGCTGTTCGCGCAGCAGCTTTTCCAGCCGCTGCAACTGGCGATACTGGCGGCAGTAGAGGGCAAACACCGGACGCTGGCGGAAATCTTTCAGCTCCAGAGTAGCAATGCGGTAATGGCGTTCATCCGCCAGCAGTTGCTGCACGCGCGGCAGATGTTCCTGCGGGATAAAGGCGACGGCTTCCTGTTCCGGCAGCACCAGCCGCTGCGGCCCGTTATCGGTCGCCAGCCATAGCACCACTTCGCAGCCGGAAGCGGTATCGCGCCAGTGGCGAGTCAGTAAAAAACCTGCGCGTGCGTTGTCCACCCGAAACCCTTTGTCACGTTAACTGCTGCTAAGAATAGCATGTTTATTTATACAGTTCTTGCCTTCTGGCTGCACAATGGGACGGGCGTCGCCTGGCGCACGCTACGGACAGCTGCTATACCCTAAAGGCAGCCTGCAAGGTGACGGGCCGAAAACGGAAAAGCGCCAGCCAGGCGCAGGGATAACAATAAGGATATTGCGCATGGAACGCGTTGTGGTCGTTCATACCCCATTGGGCGATGATCGCCTGTTATTTAAAACATTACAGGGAACAGAACAGCTTTCTGCTCTGTATGAATTTACCCTTGAGTTACTCAGTCCTGACCATCAGCTTGCCTTGTCTCCCCTGCTGGGTAAGACCCTGACGGTTGAGGTGATCCCCGCCAGCGCGCCATCACGTTACTTTTCCGGCGTTATTGCACAAATCAGTTATCTGGGCCGTGAAGAACACGGCGAACGTTACGCACGCTATGCCGCCTGTATTCGCCCCGCGTTATGGTATCTGACACAGAACCGTGACTGCCGTATCTGGCAGGATAAAACCGTACCTGAAATCCTCAGCGATGTGTTGCGTCGCCACGGCATAGCGTTCCGCAACCAGCTCAGTTGGCGTTATCGTCCGTGGCAATACTGCGTGCAGTATCAGGAGAGCGACTTCGCCTTTATCAGCCGCCTGATGGAGCATGAAGGCATTTATTACTGGTTTACGCATCAGGTGGACGGGCAGACGATGATGCTGGCGGATGCTCCGCTGGCGCACGGCGCGCTGGCGGGGCATGAGCCCCCTCTGCTGCAACGTTCAGCCACCACCCGCTGGCAACTCAGCCACCACATCACACCGGCACTGTGCAGCCTCGATGACTACGACTTCCGCCAGCCGCGCGCGCATCTGCTGGCGGTACGGCAAAATCCTGCGTCCTGCGCCACGGTTAACAGTGAAATATTCGACTGGCCGGGACATTTCTCCGATCGCCAGCAGGGGGAATTCTATGCGCGGGTGCGTCAGCAGGAGTGTGCCGCGCGCCATCAGCAGCTTAGCGGCAGCAGTGATTCCTGCGCGATCGCCTGTGGCTGTCTGTTTACCCTGGATGATGACTTCCGCCAGCCGGTGGATGCATGCTGGCTGGCGGTCAGCACTGAGTGGTCGCTGAGTGCGAATCCTTATGCCAGCGGCAGCGGAACGGGGGGCGAGCTGGCGGTACGTTTTAGCGCGATTCCAGCTGCCAGCAACTGGCGTCCGCCACGCCTTACCCCGTGGCCGAAAACCCATGGTCCGCAAAGCGCTGAGGTGGTGGGGCCGCCGGGTGAAACGCTGTGGACCGATCAATATGGCCGCGTCCGGTTACAGTTTCGCTGGGATCGTTATGGCGCCAGCGATGATCTCAGCTCCTGCTGGGTGCGGGTCGCCAGCAGCTGGGCGGGCTGGCGCTATGGCACTATTCAGGTGCCGCGTGTTGGCGAAGAAGTGCTGGTGGACTTTATCAATGGCGATCCCGATCGGCCGGTGATCATCGGTCGTCTCTATAATCAGCAGAATATGCCGCCATGGCCGTTGCCGGAAGCGGCCTGCCGCAGCGGGCTGATGTCGCACAGCTGCGCTGACGCCAGCGATCATGCCAGCTACTGGTTTGTGGATGATGCGCCAGGTGAGGAATCCTTTTCCCTGCACGCCGGGCGCGATATGCGAATCACGGCAGAGAATACGCTGCACATCTCGTCGCCGGGGAAAATTACGTTGCAGAGTGATACCGCAGTGGAAATCGATGCGCCCAGCAGCAGCTTAAATACGCGCAATACCGCCTATACCACCACCGGTTTCAACGTCGGCATTACCGGACTGGATATCAAAATGAATGCGGCAACGGTCACCAGCACGCTCTCCAGCAACGATATCAAAGGCGTGGCCAGCAGCGTCACCGGGGTGGCGATCTCGAAGACCGGAGTGGAGATGAAAACCAGTGGCGTGAAGTACAGCTTTTCTGAGCTGCACAATGATATCTCTGCGGTACGCACGCTGATGAGCGATGTGTTTCTCTATATGTGATGCCGCATCATGAAAATCATTAAACCGTTGCGGCTGGGGGTGTTAAACCGTCCATTCCGCTGGCAGGGCAGTCATCAGCTGGGGATCTCGTTGCTGGCGCTAACCGATATGAGTGCCACGCCACAGCTGCGCCCGGAGTGCGAGCTGTGGCAACTGGCGGCGAGTGAACTGGCTGACACGGGTGGCGTGCTGGATCTGGCGCTACCGAAAGCCTGTGCGGAGTATCTGGTCAGTGGTTATCTGTTTACGGCGAATCAGACGGCGGACAGTGCCAGCATTGACATTGCCGGGCTGCGCAAGACGCAGCATATTGCCGAGGTTCAGGGCCGGGAAGCCGTGCCCGCCACCGATTTTGCCCCGCTCGATCTGCAGGACCCCCGTCGTTTTCACCGCCTCGGCCAGCAGTATGATGAGCAGTGGCTGCAGGAATCGTATCCCGGATTTGCCGATGACACCGACTGGCGGTTGTTTAACGCGGCCTGTGAAGATCAATGGTGGCCTGACCATGCAGCACTGCCTGTGCAGGCCCGCTGGCGTATCTGCAATATGCATCCACAGCAACGGCAGCAGCAGGGACGTTTACCACCGTGGCAGGCGCGCTGTTTTATCAATCGCCAGCATCCGCCACAGCTGGAAGAGGCCACGCTGCGTGCCACCACCGTCTGGTTTTTTCCCCATCGTGAACAAATGCTGCTGATCTGGCAGGGGATGATGGCGATTGGCGAGGATGATGCGGCGGATGTGCTGCAGCTGATGCCCGCGCTGGAAATGGCGGGCGCAGAGCGTCCGCTGCAGCACTATCAGCAGGTGCTGTTACAGCGGCTGGATAAAGAGCAGGGAGCGCTGTGCGCATTGCGCGAACAGGATTTGCTGCCGCCGTCGCTGATAGGTCCGTGGCGGGATACGCAGCCTGGCGAGCTTCAGTGCAGCATCCACGACACACTGACGCAACGCCAGCAGCAGCTGCAGGAACAGCATCGGGAACGGCTGGCGCAGCGCGGCTGGGAGATTAATCAGCTGATCCCGTCGCCGCAGGACGTTGACATGCCGTCGGCACAACAACTGCCGGAATTGATCGCACATCTGGAGCAGCAGGCGGCGCAACGGCAGGCCGACGCCCAACGACGATTGCAGCCGCTGAAGCCTCCGCCACCATCCGGTGATGCCGCGCAGGGCATACAGCAGATGCAGGCGCTGTTGCAACGTCATGGTGAGAACTTCACGGCGCAGCAGCAGGCAGAGATCAGGGCGTCACTGCATCAGCTGCGTCTGATGGTCACGCCGGAAGAGGGGGCACCACAGGATCTCCCCCGTTCACAGCAGCTGCGTTAGCAGGTGCTGGTTATCCTGGCAGGCAACCGTGATTTCAGCGATCTGGATCTTAGTGGTGCGGATCTGTCGCATTTGGATCTCTCCGGCGCCCGCTTCTCGCGTACCCTGCTGACGCAAGCCAGGCTGCAGCATACCCGGCTGTGTACAGCGCAATTCGATCAGGCGTCACTGGCGGCTGTGCAATGCGATCATTGTGATTTCACTGGGGCGCAGTTTATCGCCTGCAACTGGCGGCAGGCACGGTTTACGGATTGCCACTTTGCGGGTGCACGTCTGCAGGATATGACATGGCAGGATGCGCAGTTCGCCCGCATCTGTTTTCAGCAGGCGACGCTGGAAAATCTGCTGCTGCCGCAATTGCAGCTGAACCGCGTCGATTTCCGCGCAGCCACGCTGAATAAAGTAGTACTGCAGCACTGCCAGCTGCAGCATGCTGATTTCACCTGCGCCCGCTTAAGCTGGTGCGCACTGGTGGCGTGTCAGGTGCAGCACAGCCGTTTTACTCAGGGCACGCTGCTGGGCTGCGCTTTCACTGCCGGCAGCGATTGTCAGCATGCCGATTTCACCCTTGCCAGCCTGACCCAGTGCAACCTGCGCCAGCTGGCGCTGAAACAGGCCTGTTTTCAGCAGGCGTGCCTGGAGAACTGCGATCTGAGCGAAGCCTGTTGCCAGCATGCCGATCTGAGCCGCAGCCAGCTGGCGGGAAATCTTTTTATCCGTACTGATTTGCGTCATGCATCACTGGCCGACAGCAATCTGATCGGCGCGCTGTTGCAGAAAAGCCTGCTGGATGGCGCAAATCTGGCGGGTGCCAATCTGTTTCGCGCCGATGTATCGCAGTCCACGCTGAATCCGGCAACACAGCTGGCGGAGGCGTATACCCGGCGCATGAAACAGTGGCCGCGACGGCAGCAGGCCACATCATGAAAACCCTGACGCCGGCAGAGCTGGAACGGCGCATCCGCGCGGGCGAAGGCATTGAGCAGGTTTCGCTGCATGGTGCCAGCCTGCGCGGGCGGGATCTCTCGGGCGGGATATTGCAGCATGTTGATTTTTCCGCCGCCGATTTGCGTGACGCGGATTTGCGCGAAACGTGCTTTATCGCCTGTGCATTGTCGGGGGCGCAACTGAGTCAGGCGCAGTGTCACGATACCCGTTTTGACCATTGCCAGATGGCGGCCGTGGATGTTTGCGCGTCCGTTATCACGCAAAGCCTGTTTCATCATTGCGACCTGACGGCGGCGCAGTTTGCGGGCAGCCAGCAGGCGCGCAATCACTATCTGCACAGCAACCTCGCCCGCAGCTGCTTTAGCGGTGCAATGCTGGAGCAGGTGACCTTTTACCAGTCGCCAGTGGCCGATGCGCAGCTGGACCAGCTGCACTGCCTGCTGACCACCTTTTGTGGCATCGATTTGCGGCAAACCTCATTTGCTGGCAGCCGTTTTGAACGTACGGTGTTTCTCGCCTGCAATCAGCAGGGTTGCAATTACACACAGCTGGCTTTCCACGGTTGTCAGTTTACTGACGGTCAGCTGGATGCCGTCGATTTTAGCGGTGCCCGGCTGACGCAATATAACTTTAGCGGTGCATCACTGCGGGCGGCGAATCTGCGGCTGGCGAATGCTGCACAAGCACTGTTTACCCGCGCCGATCTGCGCGACGCCCGTTGTCAGCAGGCGCTGTTGTCGCAGGCACTGTTTCCTGCTGCCTGCCTTGATGCTGCCGATTTGCGCGGCAGTGATCTGACGCAGGCGGTGTTGTCGCAGGCCAGTGCGCGTGCCAGCTGTTTTGCTGACTGCGATCTGTCATGGGCTGACCTGTCCGCTGCGGATTGTCGTCACGCTGATTTCCGTGACGCCCATCTTTTCCATACCCGTTTTCACCAGACGCAGCAGGAAGGCGCGCAGTTTACCTGCCGTGATGCACTTCCTGGTCAGGATGATGAACTGCTGGCCGCTGAAGCCTGGAGCCGCGCGCGCCAGCGTTAACTGAGGAACCTTGTGATGAATGCTAACCAGCCCGATCCTGCGATGCCGTTGCCTGTTTTGCACAATACCGGCCGTGTGACTCACCTGTTTTCTGATGGCACACTCAGTGTTGAGTGTGCTCAGCGTGGCTGGCATTGCCAGCGCGCCGCCAGCTGTCTGCTGATGCCTGCGGTCGGCGATCGGGTGCTGCTGACGGCAGTAGAGCAGGAGATCTGGCTGCTGGCGGTGCTGGAGCGTGCCGAGCCACAGCAGCTGGCGCTGCTGAGCACCGACAGCGCGTTACAGATTGCCAGTGCTGGCGAGCTGCATCTCAGCAGTCCGCGTTTGTGTATTACCGCGGAAGAGGGCGACTGTCATATTGATACGCTGAAATACAGTGGCGCATCGTTATCCGCCTGGGTGAGTGTTGCCACGCTGATGGGCAAACGCTGTGAATCGGTCTGGCAGACGCTGACGCAAATCAGCCATAACGTGTTCCGTCGCACCCGTCAGCTGGAGCAGTTGCGCGTGGGGCAGTTATAGATTAAGGCGGAAAGCTATCTGCAGTTGCACGGGCAGAATACGCTGATTAGTGCACAGGCGATTACCCGCGTCGATGGCGGGCAGATCCATATGGGATAGGAGGACGCGATGTTTGCCAATTGCCAGGCGGGAGGGATGGATATGGCGCTGCCGGATGTCTGCCTGACGCCATCACCCCTTCCGCTGCCAGTGCCCTACGCGAATCTGGCGTCCGGCACCATGGCGATCCCCAATGCGCTCAATATCCTGTTTATGGGGATGCCCGCGCATAATATGGCGACGATCATTCCGCTTACCAGCGGCGATAACGCCGGTGTGCTTGGCGGCGTGGCGTCCGGCACGGTAATGGGACCCGCACGCCATCTGACGGCGTCGTTTACCGTTCTGTTAAAAGGTTCGCCCGCCACGCGTTTAACCAGCGTGAGTCTGCAAAACAGCACCAATATCGCCGGGATGCGTCTGCAGCCCAGCCAGCTGAAAGTGGTGATGCTGGCGCCCTGAGGCGTAATGTCAAGATTCCCATACAAAACAAGCCTTGACGCTGTTAAATCCTGCCAGGACAATCCAGCATTCTGTTAACCGAAAGTGAAATTCAATGGAAGCCTGGCTGGAACATTTAATTACGCAGTCGCTGGCGTGGTCGCTGCTGGCGGTATTGCTGGTGGCGTTTCTCGAATCGCTGGCGCTGGTCGGGCTGTTGCTGCCTGGTACGGTGCTGATGGCCGCGCTTGGCGCATTGATTGGTAGTGGCCAGATGGGGATTTATCCGGCCTGGGGCGCGGGGATTGTCGGTTGCCTGCTGGGTGACTGGATCTCCTATTATATCGGCTGGCAGTTTAAGGGGCCGATGCACCGCTGGTCATTCCTGCAGAAACATAAGTCGCTGCTGGATAAGACCGAGCACGCGCTGCATCAGCACAGCATGTTTACGATTCTGGTCGGGCGTTTTGTCGGGCCGACGCGTCCGCTGATTCCGATGGTGGCAGGCATGCTGGAGTTGCCGGTAAAGAAGTTTCTGCCGCCTAACCTGATTGGTTGTCTGTTGTGGCCGCCTGCTTATCTGATGCCGGGAATTCTGGCGGGTGTGGCAATTGATGTGCCGAAGGATGCTGGCAGCGATATGTTTATCTGGCTGCTGCTGGCGGTGGCGCTGCTGGTATGGCTGGCGATCTGGCTGTGCTGGCGCTGGATGCGTGCCGGTAAACAGCAGGACTGGGCGACGTCGCTGTTGCCGCAGAGCCGTCTGCGCTGGCTGGCACCGGTTGCACTGGTGGTGGGGGCAGGCAGCTTTATCGCCATTCTGTTCCATCCGATGATGCCGATCTATCTGCGGTTGCTGTGGCAGGTGTTTGTCGGGCCGGCCTAAATGCGCAAAAGCCTCGCTGTTGGTTCAGTGCCTGCGCAGGGAACACGGTCAGATCGGAAAGTCGCTGTTCGTCATCCCTGACCGCTCGGCCCGCGCCGTCCCTGGCGCGGGACGCTTTCCTCTTCTGACCGTGTTCCCTGCACCCTGATTTTATGTGTCGCTGCCTGTGCCTGTGCCTGTGCCTGTGCCTGTGCCTGTGCCTGTGTTTTGTGTCTTCTGCTATCTCTGTGCTTCAGGCTTCACCGTCGCGGCTTGCTTTACTTCACCGTGACGCCTAACACTTCCGCCGCGCGGGTTTCACCGTTCACCAGCGCATTAGTAGCACCATCCCAGTAGACCCGGCCATCAACAATCAGCAGGCTGCGCGCCGCGATTTGCTGTGCATCTTCCAGACTGTGCGACACCATCAGCAGCGTGATTTTCCGTTCTTCGCACACCTCATCGACCAGTTGCAGCATCTCTTTGCGCAGCGCCGGGTCGAGCGCTGAGAAGGGTTCATCCAGCAGCAACAACGGTTGCTGGCGCACCAGACAACGCGCCAGCGCGGCACGCTGACGCTGGCCGCCGGAGAGCTGAGCGGGCAGACGGCGCAGGTAGTCACTAAGCCCGACGCGCCGGGCAATATCCTCAATCGCCTGATGCTGTGCAGCGCTGAGTTTCAGCCCGGGATGCAGGCCGAGGCCGATATTCTGCGCCACGCTGAGGTGCGGGAACAGGTTGTTCTCCTGAAACAGCATCGACACCGGGCGCTGGGCGGGCGCGCTGTGCGTATGGTCTGCACCATCCAGCACAATGCTGCCGCTGCTGGCAGGCAGAAAGCCGGCGATTAGACTCAGCAGGGTACTTTTGCCTGCGCCGCTCGGGCCGAGAATTGCCAGCCGTTCACCGGCCTGCAGTGCCACGGAGAAGCGCATCGGCAGATGGTTGTAGAGATAGGTGAGGTTAGTGAGCGTCAGCATGGCGTCCCGGCAGTTTTTCAATCAGGGTAAATAACAGGAAACAGAGCAGCAGCAACAGCAACGCCGTGACCGCGCCCTGCTGGCTGCGATAGGAACCAATCTGCTGGAACAGCCAGAACGGCAGGGTACGGAAATCTTCATTACCAAACAGTGCCACCGCGCCAAAATCGCCAATCGACAGCACGCAGGCGAAGGCCAGCGCTTGTGCCAGCGGGCGTTGCAGCGCTTTCAGTTCAATCAGTTTCAGGCGGTTCCAGCCCTTTATATCCAGTGACAGGCAGAGCTGATTGTAGCGCTCGGCGATATCGCGCATCGGGTTTTCCAGCACTTTCATCGCATAAGGGACAGCCATCAGTGCATTGGTAAAAATCACAATGCCATCAGCGGATTGCGGTATGCCGACGGTGCTGTTCAGCAACAGGAAGAAGCCAGTTGCCAGTACGATGCCCGGCATGGCGAGGATCAGCATGCCGCTCAGTTCCAGCGCCTGACCCGCCAGTGGCCGCTGACGCAGCCGCAGCTCACGGCTGGTCCACAGCAGCATAGTGGTCAGCACCACACACAGCAGCCCCGCGCCGATGGCGATACGTAATGAGGTGGCGGTCGCCTGCCATAATATCGGCTGGGTCAGCACCTGTGGCAGATCCTGGTTCAGGCCATCAACCATCACCGCCAGCAGCGGCGGCAGCAATAACAACAGCGCCAGAACGATTAATAAACTATCGGTTATGCGCGCGCGCAGGCTGTCTTCCGGATTGCGCCAGCCGCTGACAGCCGCGCTGCCCGCCGGAATCGCTTTGCTTAAGCGCTGGCTGAGCATCACCAGTCCCAGGCAGCAAATCATCTGCAACAGGGCCAGCAGTGCTGCGCGTCCGGGATCGTAGTCGTAACTCAGCGCCTGAAAGATGGCCAGCTCAACGGTGGTGGCTTGCGGGCCGCCGCCCAGAGCCAGCACGGTGGCAAAACTGGCAAAACAGAGCATAAAGATCAGTGCGGCGCAGGGCAGCAGTTGCCGCCGCAGCCATGGCCACTCGACCAGGCGAAAATGGTGCCAGCCGCGCATGCCGAGCTGTGCCGCCAGCTGGCGCTGTTCACCCGGGATCTGCTCCAGCACCTGCAGCAGCAGACGTGTCGCCAGCGGCAGATTAAAGAAGATATGCGCCAGCAGAATGCCCTGCAGGCCATAGGGTGAGAAGCGGTAGTCAATGCCCAGCCACTGGCTGAACTGCGCCAGCCAGCCTTCCCGGCCATAGACGCTGAGAATGCCAAACACGGCCACCAGTACCGGCAGCACCAGCGTCATGGCGCACAGACGCAGCAGCGCGTCGCGTCCGGGAAAACGGCGTCGGTACAGCGCACGCGCCAGCGGAATCGCCGGGATCACCGACAGCAGCGCAGACAACAGGGCCTGCCAGAAGGAGAAACCGAGGATATGCCAGAGATAGCTGTCCTGCCAGAACGCGCGCCAGTCGGTGTCTGGCGCGTTGAACCATAAGGCGGCAAACGCCAGCAGCGCCACGGCGACCAGCAGCAATGCCGCCAGGCCGCCGGGTATCATCCAGCCAGCAATTAACGGCTGACGGCGCGTTGCCATGCACTGATCCATTGCGCGCGTTTATCGGCCACGTCCTGCAGACTGAATTCCAGCGCCGTCTGCGGTTTGGTCAGGCTGGCAAAACCGGCAGGAAGCGGCGTATCCGTCACCGGATACATCCAATTGCCGGTTGGGATGGTCTGCTGGAATGGCTGGCTGACAATAAACTGCATAAAGCGCTGCGCCAGTTCCGGCTGTTTGCTGCTGGCCAGCTGGCCAGCGACTTCCACCTGCAGGTAGTGCCCTTCGCTAAAGTCAGCCGCGGCGTACTGATCTTTCTTCTCTTCAATCAGGTGGTAGGCGGGGGAAGTGGTGTAGCTCAGTACCATGTCGCTTTCACCTTTCAGGAACAGGCCATAGGCTTCGCTCCAGCCTTTGGTGACGGTGACCGTTTTCGCCGCCAGCTTCTGCCAGGCTTGCGGTGCTTTGTCGCCATACACTTTCTGCATCCACAACAGCAGACCCAGTCCAGGTGTACTGGTGCGCGGGTCCTGGTAGATCACTTTCAGTTTGTTATCACCTTCGACCAGCTCATGCAGGCTTTTTGGCGGGTTCGGCACTTTGGTTTTATCATAGACAAACGCGAAGTAGCCGTAGTCGTACGGGACGAAGGTGGTGTTGTGCCAGCCGCCAGGAATGGTCAGCTTACCGGTATCCACGTTGCTGGCGCTGAACAGGCCGGTTTTTTCCGCTGCCTGCACCAGGTTGTTGTCGAGACCGAGGATCACATCGGCCTTGCTGTTTTTGCCTTCCATGCGCAGGCGGTTCAGCAGCGATACGCCATCTTCCAGTGCGACAAATTTCAGTTCGCAGTTGCAGTCAGCTTCAAACGCTTTTTTCACAGCCGGGCCAGGACCCCAGTCGGCGGCGAAGGAGTCGTAGGTATAGACGGTCAGGGTTGGTTTGGCGGCAAACGCCGGGACAGCCAGCAGCAACAGGCATGGCAGGAGTTGTTTTAACACTTTGCGCTCTCCGAAGAGTGGGTTAAATGAGTCGCAAAGGATCTGAGGACAGTAATCTCAAATCCCTACGCCGGTATCAACCGGATCAGGTTCGACGGGTGTTTCTCAGCGAAAAACTTGCTGCGCAGGTCTTCATCCTGTGTCGGGCAGAGCTCAACATCCTCACGTACCTGAGTACGCTCCGGATTACTCGCTGCGGACCGCCCTAAAGGGCGTTCAAAATGCGTTGCATTTTGTCTTCGCGCTGGCCGACTGCGGCTGAATATTTGCTCGCGGCGTTTTAACATCGCCGCACAAGGTTTTCGCACCCCGTTGAGAACGCCTCATTCTAGTGATTTCCGCTGTGCAACGAAAGTGTCACGACTCCGGTGGCGCAAACCATGCCGATTTAAAATCAAACCAGCCCAGTGTATTCATGCGCACTCCACGCATACTGCGCTGGCCTTCAAGTAATAACCAGTGATGGCACAGCGGATGCAGGCTGTAGCTGTCCACCAGTTGCTTGCTCCACTCCGCCAGCGGCAGCTGCTGTTGCCGCCAGCGTTGGGCGTCTGCTTCCCAGTCGATATCGGTGCAGTGATGAATCAGCGGGATCTCATACAGCAGGGTAAACAGGGAAAACTCCAGCGGCAGGGTAAAGTTGGCGCTGCCGAGCCAGATATCACTCTCGGCATCGCCACGGTGCCAGCTGTCATAATCGACATGACGCACTTCCAGCTTGACACCATGCGCCGCCAGCAGTGGCGCCATCGCACTGGCAATCGCCTGATGTTCATTGTGTTCGCTGTAGCCAGTCAGGGTGATGGTTTCCAGTCCCTCTGGCTTTTCCACGGCGGCAAAATCGCGGCGATGGTGCCAGCGCGGTAGCAGTCCATAAGCGGGGAACCAGTAACGCTGGTGATTGCCGCCTGCACTGTGGATTAGCGCCACCGGATTCACAACGGCGCTGACCCAGCGGCGTACCGCGTCGTTGCGTCCCAGCGCTGAACGCTGGTCGAACAGTAAGAAATAGCAACCCTCTTCCAGACGACTCTCTTCCGATTTTTCATCCTGCTCGCCGCCCTGCAATTTGACGCCGGAATAGACCAGTTCATCGCTCAGTTCCGGCAAGACCCAGATGCCCACTTCATCAATCAGCGCGCGATAACCAAAGTAGTCATCAAAGGCCTGAATCTTCAGCTGTGACAGCTGATTGCGTACCACCGAGTAAGGGCCGGTGCCAATCGGATGCCGGGCGAAATCACTCAGCGTCGGCCATTCACGCGGCAGGATCATGGCGCTGACGCTGCCGAGCAGCCACGGCAGCCAGTTGTCCGGCTGGCTGAGATGGATATCCAGTGCCCACGGTGTTGGCGACTCAATGCGTGCCAGGTGGGCGTACAGCGGCTGGCTGTTCAGACGCGTCAGCGAGCTGATGACATCGTCCATCTCCAGTTCGCGGCCGTGGTGGAAACGCACGGCCGGACGCAGATAAAACCGCCAGTGGGTGGGCGTGATTTGCTGCCAGTGATGGGCGATATCGGGTTCCAGTTCCCCATTTGCCTCATTTATCCGCGTCAGGCTGCTGAATATCTGGCGTGCGATATGAGTTTCTGAGCGGCGCAGGGCGGAACCGGGCAGTAAGTTCTGCAATGGACGGTAGTAGAGCACGCGCAGGATATGTTTTCCCTGGCGGAAGCTGCGCCCCAGATGTGCGGTAATCATCTGACGCACCTGATTTTTATCGCCAACCAGTTGCACCAGCTGATCGATCCGATCCTGCTCCAGCAGATCTTCCGCCCGCTGCTGTTGCAGCGCCAGCCCGGTATACAGGAACACCAGCTGCGACCGTTTGCCGCGCCCGGCTTCTGACTGCCACTCCAGCCAGCCATTCGTCTGCATAGCATTCAACAGGTTACGCATATGGCGGCGCGAGCAGCTTAATAGTTTCGCCAGTTCATCGAGGGTGGTTTCCTGCGACTGGCCGTTACAGCTCTGCCATAAACGGATAAATTGCTGCTGCAAACGGGGAGAAGACATAAAAGGGGAACTCCGCTGTAAAAGCTGTCAATTTTTGATTTCCTGTATTATGACGATAATACCAGCAGATGGAAGAGCGGGAGGCATCCCCCGGATGCGCTTTTCCTTCTGCGATGGCAACCAAACCCGGTCTTTTGCCATCACATTTCCAATTCTGAGTATGGTGCTTTCACCTGCCAGCGGATTTCACTCTGCTGGCTTTTTTCTGTGGTCGATACCCTTCATACTGCAACAGCGACTGTTATGCTTTCCTGCAACATTAATGCTTTAGCATTCAGGCATTCTGTTGTACTACTTACGTGGCTATTTATTTCATCCAGCAAGGACCAGGATATGAGATCGCTCCTCACCCGTCGTCGTATCAATCCCGTTTATCTCGCTTTTATGGCGGTCTCGTTTATGGCGGGTGTCGCCGGTGCCTTGCAGGCACCGACCATGAGTCTGTTCTTATCGCGTGAAGTGGAAGTGCGTCCTTTCTGGGTCGGGCTGTTTTACACCATGAATGCGGTGGCGGGTATTGTGGTGAGTTTTCTGGTGGCGAAGCGATCCGACAGCCAGGGTGACCGGCGCAGGCTGATTATGTTCTGCTGCGTGATGGCGATACTCAACGCGCTGCTGTTTGCCTTTAACCGTCACTATCTGACGCTGATTACTCTCGGCGTGTTTTTTGCCGCGATGGCCAGTGCGGCGATGCCGCAGATTTTTGCCCTGGCGCGCGAATACGCCGACAGTTCGGCGCGCGAAGTGGTGATGTTCAGTTCGGTGATGCGTGCGCAGTTATCGCTGGCCTGGGTGATCGGCCCGCCGCTGTCGTTTGCGCTGGCGCTGAACTATGGCTTTACCGTGATGTATCTGGTGGCGGCGACGCTGATTTTTGCCGGCCTGTTACTGGTATGGCTGGCGTTGCCCTCGGTGCCGCGTGTGGTGCAGTCGCCGGATGTGATAGTGACGCAGCTCAGCGCCTGGAAAGATAAAGATGTGCGCATGCTGTTTATTGCCTCGATGATTATGTGGACCTGCAACACCATCTATATGATCGATATGCCGCTGTATATCAGCAGCGTTCTGGGGCTGCCGGATTCACTGGCCGGGTTGCTGATGGGCAGCGCGGCCGGACTGGAAATCCCGGTGATGCTGCTGGCGGGGCACTTTGTGAAACGTACCGGTAAACGCAAAATGATGCTGTTTGCGGTGCTGTCGGGTGTGCTGTTTTATCTGGGCATGGTGCTGTTCGAGTCACGCACCGCGCTGCTGTTGATTCAGATTTTCAATGCGGTGTTTATCGGCATTATTGCCGGGATTGGCATGATCTGGTTCCAGGATCTGATGCCTGGCCGACCGGGTGCGGCGACCACGCTGTTTACCAACAGCATTTCAACTGGTGTGATCCTGGCTGGGGTACTGCAGGGGGCGCTGGCTGAAACCTGGGGACACTATGCGGTTTACTGGCTGGCGTTAGCGTTATCGGTGGTGGCGCTGCTGCTGTCGGCGCGGGTAAAGGATGTGTAACTCACTGTAGGCTCCTTCCCCCATAAAATGGGGGAAGGCTGGGATGGGGGAAATGCGAGCATGGTGATGTGTGTTCCCCCTCCCTAACCCTCCCCCACAACGTGGGGGAGGGGAATGGCAAGGTGAATCAGTTTAAAAAGGCAGGCTGTTTGGTTTCGTAGTCACTGATGGCATCGTCGTGCTGCAGTGTCAGGCCGATACTGTCGAGGCCGTTCAGCATGCAGTGGCGACGGAAGCTGTCCAGATCAAAGCTGTAGCGCTTATCTCCGGCAACCACTTCTTTATTCTCCAGATCAACGGTAAAGCTGATGCCAGGCTGTGCCTTAACCAGCTGGAACAGCTCATCGACCTGCTCATCAGTGAGGATGACCGGCAGCAGCTGGTTGTTAAACGAGTTGCCATAAAAGATATCGGCAAAGCTCGGTGCAATCACCGCCTGAATACCGTAATCGGTCAGTGCCCACGGCGCGTGCTCGCGCGATGAACCACAGCCAAAGTTTTCACGTGCCAGTAAGATGCTGGCACCGGTATATTCCGGCTTGTTCAGTATGAACTCCGGGTTCGGCTGTGTGCCTGCATCATCCAGGAAGCGCCAGTCGTGAAACAGATGCTGACCGAACCCGGTACGGGTCACTTTCTGCAGAAACTGTTTAGGAATGATGGCGTCGGTATCGACGTTCGCCGCATCCAGTGGCACCACAATGCCGCTGTGTTGAGTAAATTTTTTCGCCATGGTGGTTTCCTTAGTGCAGGTCGCGGATATCAGCGAAGTGACCAGTAACGGCTGCCGCCGCTGCCATCGCCGGGCTCAGCAGGTGAGTACGACCACCGCGTCCCTGACGTCCTTCGAAGTTACGGTTGCTGGTAGAGGCACAACGCTCGCCTGGATTCAGACGGTCGTTATTCATTGCCAGACACATCGAGCAACCTGGCAGACGCCATTCAAAGCCCGCTTCGATGAAGATCTTATCCAGACCTTCCGCTTCCGCCTGCGCTTTCACCGGACCAGAACCCGGCACCACAATCGCCTGCACGCCATCCGCCACTTTGCGGCCTTTGGCGATTTCCGCCGCGGCGCGCAGATCTTCGATACGTGAGTTGGTGCAGGAACCGATAAACACTTTATCAATCCGCACGTCGGTCAGTTTGATGCCCGGCTGCAGATCCATATACGCCAGCGCTTTTTCCGCGGAAGCACGTTCCACCGGATCGCTGAACGAAGACGGGTTCGGGATCAGATCGTTGACCGCCATCACCTGGCCCGGGTTGGTGCCCCAGGTCACCTGCGGCGCGATATCAGCGGCGTTCAGTGTCACCACGGTATCGAAATGCGCGTCGCTGTCGGTTTTCAGAGTCCGCCAGTAAGCCACGGCTTCGTCCCACGCCTGATCTTTCGGCGCAAACTGACGGCCCTGCAGGTAGTTAAAGGTGGTGTCATCCGGCGCGACCAGGCCTGCTTTCGCACCCATCTCGATCGCCATATTACACAGGGTCATACGGCCTTCCATGCTCAGCGCTTCAATCGCTTCACCACAGAATTCCACCACATGGCCAGTACCGCCTGCGCTACCGGTTTTGCCGATAATCGCCAGTACGATATCTTTCGCGGTGATCCCGGCTGCAGCCTTGCCCACCACTTCAATTTTCATGGTTTTCGCCCGGCCCTGCTTCAGGGTCTGGGTCGCCAGCACGTGTTCCACTTCGGAGGTGCCGATACCAAACGCCAGTGCGCCAAACGCACCATGGGTTGCGGTATGGGAGTCGCCGCAGACGATGGTCATGCCCGGCAGGGTAATGCCCTGCTCAGGCCCCATGACGTGCACGATGCCCTGAAACGGGTGATTCAGGTCATACAGGCGCACGCCGAACTCAGCACAGTTCTTGATCAACTCCTGCATCTGAATACGCGCCATTTCGCCGGACGCATTGATATCTTTGGTCTGCGTCGAGACGTTGTGGTCCATGGTTGCGAAGGTCTTTGACGGCTGGCGTACCGGCCGTCCCTGCGCACGCAGGCCATCAAAGGCCTGCGGCGAGGTGACCTCATGGACTAAATGACGGTCAATGTACAGCAGGGGTGTTTCATTAGGTGCTTCGCGGACGACATGTGCATCAAATAACTTCTGGTATAATGTTTTGCTCATTTTATTTTATTATTCCTCGGCGATGAAACGGGCAATAATCGAGCCCATCTCATCGGTACTGATTGCCTGTCCGTTACCGGCTAAATCGCTGGTACGGTAACCTTCTTCCAGCGCGCGGTTAATCGCACGCTCAATGGCGTCCGCCGCATCGGCGGCATCAAGGCTGTAACGCAGCAGCAGCGACAGCGAGAGGATCTGAGCAATCGGGTTGGCAATGTTTTTGCCCGTGATATCTGGCGCAGAACCACCGGCTGGCTCATACAGACCAAAACCCTGCTCATTCAGGCTGGCCGAAGGCAGCATGCCCATCGAGCCGGTAATCATTGCGCACTCGTCAGACAGGATGTCGCCAAACAGGTTAGAGCAAAGCAGCACGTCAAACTGTGATGGATCTTTAATCAACTGCATGGTGGCGTTGTCGATGTACATATGGCTCAGCTGCACATCCGGGTAATCTTTCGCCACTTCATTGACGATTTCACGCCACATGACTGAGGTTGCCAGCACGTTGGCTTTGTCGACAGATGTCACTTTATGACGACGCTTGCGTGCAGATTCAAAGGCAATACGCGCAATACGCTCAATCTCAAAACGGTGATACACCTCGGTATCAAAGGCGCGTTCGTGGTGACCACTGCCTTCGCGGCCTTTCGGCTGACCGAAGTAGATACCGCCAGTCAGTTCACGCACGCACAGAATATCGAAGCCTTTCGCGGCGATATCGCTGCGCAGCGGGCAGAACTCTTCCAGACCTTTATACAGGCTGGCCGGGCGTAAGTTACTGAACAGTTTGAAGTGTTTACGCAGTGGCAGCAGCGCGCCGCGCTCTGGCTGCTCTGCTGGTGGCAGATGTTCCCATTTCGGGCCACCTACGGAACCAAACAGGACCGCGTCCGCCTTCTCGCAACCGGCGACGGTAGCTTCCGGCAGCGGTTTACCGTGACGATCAATGGCAATACCGCCAACGTCATGTTCGCTGGTGGTGATACGCATCGCAAAGCGCTGACGGATGGCGTCCAGCACTTTGGTCGCCTGCGCCATCACTTCCGGGCCGATGCCGTCACCTGGCAATACTGCGATATGATAACTTTTAGACATGGTCACACCGTTTCCTTTTGCTCTTTCTGCTTAGATTTACGTTGTAATTCTTCCACCTGGCGTGCACGCCAGATATTGTTCAGGGCGTTCACCATCGCACGGGCAGAGGACTCGACGATATCGGTCGCCAGACCTACGCCGTGGAATTTGCGGCCGTTATAACTGACCACGATATCCACCTGGCCCTGTGCATCTTTGCCGTGGCCTTTGGCCGTCAGCTTATAGTTCACCAGTTCAGTATCGAACTCGGTGATACGGTTAATCGCCTGATACACCGCGTCCACCGGACCGTTGCCGGTTGCCGCTTCGGATTTCTCTTCTTCACCACAACCCAGCTGCACAGAGGCAGTGGCGCTGATGCTGGAACCGGACTGCACGTTGAACGCTTTCAGCTGGAAATACTCCGGCTCTTCGTTCTGCTTGTTGATAAACGCCAGCGCTTCCAGGTCGTAATCGAATACCTGGCCCTTTTTATCCGCCAGTTTCAGGAACGCGTCATACAGCGTATCCAGGTTGTAATCGCTCTCTTTGTAGCCCATCTCTTCCATACGGTGTTTCACCGCCGCACGACCGGAACGTGAGGTCAGGTTCAGCTGCACTTTGTGCAGGCCGATGGATTCTGGCGTCAGGATTTCGTAGTTTTCGCGGTTCTTCAGCACGCCATCCTGGTGAATACCGGAGGAGTGAGCAAAGGCACCGGAACCGACCACCGCTTTGTTCGCCGGGATTGGCATATTGCAGATCTGGCTGACAATCTGGCTGGTGCGGTAGATTTCCTGATGATTGATATTGGTGTGTACATTCATCAGCTGGCTGCGGGTTTTGATCGTCATGATCACTTCTTCCAGCGCACAGTTACCGGCACGTTCGCCCAGGCCGTTCAGGGTGCCTTCCACCTGACGCGCACCTGCCATCACCGCGGCGATGGAGTTGCCGGTCGCCATGCCTAAATCGTCATGGGTGTGTACTGACAGTATCGCTTTGTCGATATTCGGCACACGGGCAATCAGCTGGGAGATGATGTTGCTGTATTCGTGCGGCAGGGTATAGCCGACAGTGTCCGGGATATTGATGGTGGTCGCACCGGCGTTAATCGCGGCTTCCACGACGCGGCACAGATCGTCGATTGGCGTACGGCCGCCATCTTCACAGGAGAACTCGACGTCGTCGGTGTAGTTACGTGCGCGTTTCACCATTCGCACGGCGCGATCGATCACTTCCGGCAACGTGCTGCGCAGTTTGGTGGCGATATGCATTGGTGAGGTCGCCAGGAAGGTGTGGATGCGGTAAGCATCCGCCACGCGCAGGGCTTCATACGCAGCGTCGATATCTTTCTCCACGCAGCGCGCCAGGGCACACACACGGCTGTTTTTGATCTGGCGGGCAATGGTCTGGACGGATTCGAAATCACCCGGAGAAGAGACCGGGAAACCGACTTCCATCACATCGATGCCCATACGCTCCAGTCCCAGCGCGATTTGCAGTTTTTCCTTCACACTCAGACTAGCCTGTAATGCTTGTTCGCCATCACGCAAAGTGGTATCGAAAATAATTACTTGAGAGCTCATATTGTCATTCCTGAAGTCTGTCGCCTGTGTCACGAGCATAAAAAAACCCGCGCATTGGCGCGGGTTTTTTAAGTTTTGCGAGTCTGAATCAGTGATGGATTCCGCCCACAAGCCTACCGCGCAAATATGATGCGTTTAGTAGTAGACCGAGTAGGCGGAAAGCGCGAATCATGCTGAATCAAACCCCATAAATTTTGTGTTGCCAATATTGATACGTGTTTCGCCGCGCCTTGTCAACCTTCTGGCCCACAATCCACGCGCAAAGTGCTAAGTAAAATATGCTGTAGTTATTTCGCGAATCAGAGTATTGTCTCACTTAGCCGGGAGAAGAGAACAGTATGCTAATGTAAATCAATGGGTTAAGTCATATTTTCGATGTTTAACTTATTGATAATTAGCTAATTTATATGATTAATCCTTTATCCCGAAACCGGGTTACTGAGGATTATTCATGGCGAATTATATTGCTAATTGATTAAACACCAGCACAGATAACCAGTAATGCGCTGCACTTTAACAGGCTTGTCTTTTATTCCGCCCGGATTAATTTCAATAAGAATAGGATCACTCTGTGAATGGTTACCCTGGCAGAATAAACCGCTTTTGTTTCCCCGTGCGTTTAGTGGAATTGTCGAAGCTATTCCCACTCCTCCAGCGGCTTAATTGTGGTGCTTGTTATGGATGCCACCTTTGATGTTTGCCAGCCTGGTTTTTCGCGGTTATGGTAATCCCACAACTCTAATGAGAAGAATCAGCAAGGGCATCACTTACCCCCTGTACTGGGTTGGGGAAATGACTTCCTCAATCTGAGAATGAAACCCAAGATTCTGACTTCCTCTGGCATCGTCTGTGCGACGCTATGGTTTGTTGCGCGACAGTAATGGCAAGTGAATGGGTCAGTAGAATCAGTATCTTAAGCCTGGAGGCAAAGATGGAGATGTTGTCAGGAGCCGAGATGGTGGTCCGATCGTTAATCGATCAGGGCGTGAAACATGTGTTCGGTTATCCGGGCGGAGCAGTGCTCGATATTTATGACGCGCTGCAAACGGTCGGCGGTGTTGACCATGTGCTGGTGCGTCACGAGCAGGGCGCGGTGCATATGGCGGATGGTTATGCGCGTGCGACAGGCGAAGTGGGCGTGGTGCTGGTCACCTCTGGCCCCGGCGCGACCAATGCCATTACCGGTATTGCCACCGCGTATATGGACTCCATCCCAATGGTGGTGCTGTCCGGCCAGGTTGCCTCATCGCTGATTGGCTACGATGCCTTCCAGGAGTGCGACATGGTGGGGATTTCCCGCCCGGTGGTGAAGCACAGCTTCCTGGTGAAAAATACCGAAGATATTCCGGCGGTGATTAAGAAAGCCTTCTGGCTGGCGGCCAGCGGTCGTCCTGGACCGGTGGTAATCGATCTGCCGAAAGATATTCTCAACCCGGCCAATAAACTGCCGTATGTCTGGCCTGAGTCGGTGAGCATGCGCTCCTATAACCCGACCACTCGGGGACATAAAGGGCAGATCAAGCGTGCGCTGCAGATGCTGCTGGCGGCGCATAAACCGGTGATTTACGCCGGTGGCGGGGTGATTAACGCAGGCTGCCACACTGAACTGCGTGAGCTGGCGGAAAAACTCAATGTACCGGTTACCACCTCGCTGATGGGGCTGGGCGCGTTCCCGGGCACGCATCGTCAGGCGCTGGGTATGCTGGGCATGCACGGCACCTACGAAGCCAATATGACCATGCATCACTCCGATGTGATTTTTGCTGTTGGAGTGCGTTTCGATGATCGCACCACCAATAATCTGGCGAAATATTGCCCGAATGCCACCGTGCTGCATATTGATATCGATCCGACCTCGATTTCAAAAACCGTGTCAGCCGATGTGCCGATTGTCGGTGATGCGAAGCAGGTGCTGGAGCAAATGCTGGAGTTGCTGGCGCAAAACGAAGCCAGCCAGAATTTCGACAGTCTGCGTGACTGGTGGCAGAGCATCGATCAGTGGAAAGCGCGTAAGTGCCTTGAGTTTGACCGCAACAGCGGCAGCATCAAGCCGCAGGCCGTGATCGAAACGATTTGCCGTCTGACGCATGGCGATGCCTATGTGACCTCTGACGTTGGTCAGCACCAGATGTTCGCTGCGCTGTACTACCAGTTTGATGAGCCACGCCGCTGGATCAACTCCGGTGGTCTCGGCACCATGGGCTTTGGCCTGCCCGCCGCACTGGGCGTGAAGATGGCGCTGCCGGAAGAAACCGTGGTTTGTGTCACGGGCGACGGCAGTATCCAGATGAATATCCAGGAACTGTCGACGGCGCTGCAGTATGGCGTGCCGGTGCTGGTGCTGAACCTGAACAACCGTTACCTCGGTATGGTGAAGCAGTGGCAGGATATGATCTATTCTGGTCGCCACTCACAGTCCTATATGGAATCGCTGCCTGACTTTGTGCGCCTGGCGGAAGCGTATGGTCACGTTAGTGTGTCAATCACGCGTCCGGAAGAGCTGGAAGAGAAGCTGGCTCAGGCGCTGGAAGTGGTGAAAAACGGCCGTCTGGCGTTTGTCGATGTCACGGTGGATGGCACCGAGCACGTTTACCCGATGCATATTCGCGGTGGCGGTATGGACGAAATGTGGCTGAGCAAAACGGAGAGGACATAATTATGCGTCGTATTATTTCAGTATTGCTGGAGAACGAATCCGGCGCATTGTCCCGCGTAGTAGGCCTGTTTTCCCAGCGCGGTTACAACATTGAAAGCCTGACAGTAGCGCCGACTGACGATCCGACCTTATCACGCATGACGATTCAGACCGTCGGCGATGAAAAAGTGCTGGAGCAGATCGAGAAACAACTGCACAAGCTGGTTGATGTCCTGCGCGTCAGCGAATTAGCGCCGGACTCGCATGTCGAGCGCGAAATCATGCTGGTGAAGGTGCAGGCCAGTGGCTACGGTCGTGAAGAAGTGAAGCGCAGCGCGGAAATTTTCCGTGGGCAGATTATCGATGTTACGCCAACGCTTTACACGGTTCAGCTCGCGGGCACCAGTGATAAGCTGGACGCGTTTCTGGCGACGGTACGTGACGTCGCGGAAATCGTCGAAGTGGCGCGTTCCGGCGTGGTCGGCGTGTCGCGCGGCGACCGCATTATGCGTTGAGTGGCCAGTCGTCAGCCGATACCACGCGTATTGATTCCTGAAACCCGGCTATCGCCGGGTTTTTTCTTGCAGGTTTCCCCTCAACTTTTTTTTATATTTTGTCGCTCAGGTCAGCTAAGTCGATGAAAAGCGGTTGCTCACACCTCTTTTCTGCTGTTAGATGTATTTAAGAGACTTATCCATAGTTATGGCAGGGATATCCCCCGTCATCATTCAACCTGCAGGTGCGTTGGCCGCGCTCGCTCACCCTGGTCACATAGTTATCTATGCTCCCGGGGATTCGCGTGCTTGCCGCCTTCCTGCAAGCTGAATGATTTAGGGGGAGGGCAAAATGAATGGCCATAACATCTGAAGTGTGGGGTTATTGTGAAACTGGATGAAATTGCGCGCCTCGCCGGAGTTTCGCGCACGACCGCCAGCTATGTCATCAATGGCAAAGCGAAGCAGTATCGTGTCAGCGATAAAACCGTCGAGAAAGTGATGTCGGTGGTGCGTGAACATAATTACCATCCTAATGCGGTGGCGGCGGGCCTGCGTGCAGGGCGTACGCGGTCGATTGGTCTGGTGATCCCCGATCTGGAAAATACCAGCTATACGCGTATCGCCAATTATCTGGAACGTCAGGCGCGTCAGCGCGGCTATCAGTTGCTGATTGCCTGCTCGGAAGATCAGCCTGATAACGAGATGCGCTGCATCGAACATCTGCTGCAACGTCAGGTGGATGCGATCATTGTGTCCACGGCGCTGCCGCCGGAGCATCCGTTCTATCAGCGCTGGGTCAACGATCCGCTGCCGATCATCGCACTGGATCGCGCGCTGGATCGTGAGCACTTCACCAGTGTGGTGGGTGCCGATCAGGATGATGCCGAAGCGCTGGCGGCGGAGCTGCGTAAACTGCCGGTGAAAAATGTGCTGTTTCTCGGCGCGTTACCGGAGCTTTCCGTCAGTTTTCTGCGCGAGATGGGTTTCCGCCAGGCGTGGCAGGACGACGAACGGCCTATCGATTACATCTATGCCAACAGTTATGAGCGCACTGCCGCGGCGGCGTTGTTTGAGAAGTATCTCGAAGATCATGAGATGCCGGAAGCGCTGTTCACCACTTCCTTCGGCTTGCTGCAGGGCGTGATGGATGTGGCGCTGAAACGTGAAGGTCGTCTGCCGGTGGACCTGGCGATTGCAACGTTTGGCGACCACGAACTGCTGGATTTCCTCGAATGCCCGGTGCTGGCGGTTGGGCAGCGTCATCGTGATGTGGCGGAGCGGGTGCTGGAGCTGGTACTGGCCAGCCTCGATGAACCGCGTAAACCGAAACCGGGGTTAACGCGCATTCGACGCAATCTGTTCCGGCGCGGAAAATTAAGCCGCAAAGGCAGCTAAAAAATGACAGGCAGCGCAAGCTGCCTTTTTTACATTTATTCATAATTTGCTGGCAATTTACTGCGGGAAAAAATTGCCGTTTAATTATCAATGTCGAAATGGGTAGTTACGTAAATTAAAGTAAGCATCACCCTGATTGATGTTTATAACTTTAATCAACTTTAACGTTTGCGCTGTGCTGAGCGGCGCGCCGCCAGGCCGCAGCAGGCGGCAAAGCGCTGGGCAATCTCTCGGAAATACCTTAAAATGTAAACCAGCTCGCAAAGCTGGCAGGGAAATTTTCACAACCCTAAGACTGCTATATTTTTGAGCACACTTAAAAGTGATGTGAATTTTTTGTCATTATTCATCGGCTTATTTTTTTGTTTTGTATCATGCGGCCTTTATTTTTAACTTCCCCCTGTTTTCCTTCCTTCATAAATATTGTCATCAGGCTGGTACTGCGGCTTGACAATGTTTTCATTCGCTCCGTAAACTCTTTTCGTGGGAATTTGTGGTGTAAAGTGGTGATAAAGGGTGGCTAAGGGGTAAGACTGGCATGTTCCGTGGGGCAACGTTAGTCAATCTCGACAGTAAAGGGCGGCTGGCAATTCCGACGCGTTACCGCGAATTACTGATCGGGGAATCTCAGGGGCAAATGGTATGTACCATTGACCTCCATCAGCCATGTCTGCTGCTTTATACCTTGCCCGAATGGGAAATCATTGAACAAAAGCTGTCTCGCTTGTCCAGCATGGTGCCAGCAGAACGTCGCGTACAGCGGCTGCTTCTCGGCCATGCCAGTGAGTGTCAGATGGATAATGCAGGCCGTTTGCTGCTGGCGAATACTTTGCGCCAGCATGCCGGTCTGACAAAAGAAGTGATGCTGGTCGGCCAGTTCAACAAGTTTGAGCTGTGGGATGAACAGACCTGGTATCAACAAGTCAGGGAAGATATTGACGCTGAGCAGTCCGGTACGGAACCAACTTCTGACCGGCTGCAGGATTTGTCGCTATAGCTATGCAGGATAATTTTAAACATACCACGGTGCTGTTAGATGAGGCAGTGAATGGCCTCAACCTGAAATCTGACGGCATCTATATCGATGGCACGTTCGGGCGTGGTGGACATTCACGCCTGATCCTCTCCCAGCTGGGAGAACAGGGACGGCTGTATGCCATCGATCGCGATCCGCAAGCTATCGCCGCCGCTGCCGCCATCAGCGATCCGCGTTTTAGCATTATTCATGGCCCGTTCTCTGCACTGGCACTGTATGCGGAAGAACGCGGACTGACGGGCAAGATCGACGGTATTTTGCTGGATCTTGGCGTATCGTCGCCGCAGCTGGATGATGCGGAGCGTGGATTCTCCTTTATGCGTGACGGACCACTCGATATGCGGATGGACCCAACACGTGGTCTCTCCGCCGCCGAATGGTTACTGCAGGCGGAAGAAAGTGATATCGCGTTTGTACTGAAAACCTTTGGTGAAGAGCGTTTTGCCAAACGCATCGCCCGCGCCATTGTTGAGCGCAATCGCGAGCAGCCGATGACGCGCACCAAAGAGCTGGCGGATGTGATCTATGCCGCCACGCCAGTGAAAGACAAGTTCAAGCATCCGGCGACGCGCAGCTTCCAGGCGATCCGCATCTGGGTCAACAGTGAACTGGAAGAGATCGAGCAGGCGCTGAAAGGCGCACTGGTGGCGCTGGCACCTGGCGGACGTTTATCGGTGATCAGCTTCCATTCGCTGGAAGACCGGATCGTGAAACGGTTTATGCGCGAACAGAGTCGTGGACCGCAGGTTCCGGCGGGAATACCGATGACTGAAGCGCAGTTGCAGAAGCTCGGCGGTCGCCAGTTAAAAGCCCTCGGCAAAATGATGCCGGGTGAAGCGGAAGTGGCAGAAAACCCACGGGCGCGCAGCTCTGTACTGCGTATCGCGGAGAGGAGCGCCTTGTGATTGGCAATGAGCGCCACAGTTTACCCGGCGTTATTGGCGGGGATCTGCTGCGCCACGGCAAGATCCCGCTGATTTTGCTGGTTGCCGTACTGGTTTCCGCCGTACTGGTGGTGACCACCGCGCACAAAACCCGTCTGCTGACGGCACAGCGTGAACAGTTAGTGCTTGAGCGGGATGCGCTGGATATCGAATGGCGCAACCTGATCCTCGAAGAGAATGCCCTCGGCGATCACAGCCGGGTTGAGCGCACCGCAACCGAGAAGCTGCAGATGCAGCATGTCGATCCGGCGCAGGAAAATATTGTGGTTCAGCAATAGCTATAAGGAATGACGGACTCGATGAGAGCCGCGACGAAAACGCTGAAGTTAAGAAAACAGGAAGATCAGGCCAGCTTTGTCAGCTGGCGTTTTGCGTTGCTGTGCGGTTGTATTTTTCTGGCGCTGGCAGGGCTGCTGCTGCGTGTTGCTTATCTGCAGGTGATTAACCCGGACAAACTGGTACGTGAAGGCGATATGCGTTCGCTGCGCGTGCAGGAAGTGCCGACGGCGCGTGGCATGATCAGCGACCGCGCCGGGCGTCCGCTGGCAGTCAGCGTGCCAGTGAATGCGGTATGGGCCGATCCGAAAGAACTGCATGAACACGGCGGTGTGACAGTCGACAGCCGCTGGAAAGCGTTGTCTGATGCGCTCTCTATTCCGCTGGACCAGCTGGCGACACGTGTCAATGCCAACCCGACCGGACGTTTTGTCTATCTTGCCCGCCAGGTGAACCCGGCGATTGGCGATTACATCAAGAAACTGAAACTGCCTGGCATCTATCTGCGCCAGGAGTCACGCCGCTACTACCCGGCGGGACAGGTCACTTCACATCTGATTGGTTTTACCAACATTGATGGCCAGGGCATCGAAGGCGTGGAGAAAAGCTTCGACAAATGGCTGACCGGTCAGCCCGGCGAACGTACCGTGCGTAAAGACCGCTATGGTCGGGTGATTGAAGACATCTCCTCCGTTGACAGCCAGGCGGCGCATAACCTGGCACTGAGTATTGATGAACGCCTGCAGGCGCTGGTGTATCGCGAACTGAACAATGCTGTGGCGTTTAACAAAGCGGAATCCGGCACTGCGGTACTGGTGGACGTTAACACCGGCGAAGTGCTGGCGATGGCCAACAGCCCGGCTTACAACCCGAATAACCTCACCGGTACGCCAAAAGATGTGATGCGTAACCGGTCCATTACCGACATCTTCGAACCGGGTTCCACGGTGAAACCGATGGTGGTGATGACCGCGCTGCAACGTGGCGTGGTGAAAGAAAATACCGTACTGAATACTGTTCCGTATCGCGTTAACGGCCATGAAATCAAGGACGTAGCACGCTACAGCGAACTGACCCTGACCGGGGTCCTGCAGAAGTCGAGTAACGTCGGTGTATCAAAGCTGGCGTTAGCGATGCCATCCTCTGCGTTAGTAGATACCTACGCGCGCTTTGGACTGGGTAAGGCGACCAATTTGGGGTTGGTCGGAGAAAGCAGTGGCTTATATCCTCAAAAACAACGGTGGTCTGACATAGAGAGGGCCACCTTCTCTTTCGGCTACGGGCTAATGGTAACGCCGTTACAGTTAGCGCGAGTCTACGCAACCATTGGCAGCTACGGCATTTATCGCCCGCTGTCGATCACCAAGGTTGATCCTCCGGTTTCCGGCGAACGCGTGTTCCCGGAAGAGCTGGTCAAAACCGTGGTGCATATGATGGAAAGTGTTGCCCTGCCGGGCGGCGGTGGCGTGAAAGCGGCGATTAAAGGTTATCGCATCGCTATCAAGACCGGTACAGCGAAAAAAGTCGGCCCGGACGGCGGCTACATCAATAAATACATTGCTTACACCGCAGGCGTGGCGCCTGCCAGCCATCCGCGTTTTGCTCTGGTGGTGGTGATTAACGATCCGCAGGCCGGTAAATATTACGGCGGTGCGGTATCTGCGCCAGTCTTTGGCGCCATCATGGGTGGCGTATTGCGCACCATGAATATCGAACCGGATGCATTACCCACTAACGACCAGAATAACGTGGTAAATAACAGAAATGAGGGAACAGGTGACAGATCGTAACTTGCGCGACTTACTGGCTCCATGGGTGCCTGGCGCACCGGAGCGTCCGCTTCGTGAAATGACACTGGATAGCCGCCAGGCGGCATCCGGCGATCTGTTTGTGGCGATTGCCGGCCATCAGGCCGACGGTCGTCGTTTTATTCCGCAGGCGATTGCTCAGGGCGTCGCGGCGGTTATCGCCGAAGCTGAAGGCGAAGCCAGTGATGGCGAGATCAAAGAGATGCACGGTGTGCCGGTGATTTACCTGTCCCAGCTGCCGCAGCGTCTTTCCGCCCTGGCCGGGCGTTTTTATCAGCAGCCGGGTGAGCAGTTGCGTCTGATTGGCGTGACCGGCACCAACGGTAAAACCACCACCACGCAGCTGCTGGCGCAGTGGGCCAACCTGCTGGGTGAAACCGGTGCGGTGATGGGCACGGTCGGCAATGGTCTGTATGGTCAGCTGGTGGCGGCAGAGAATACCACCGGCTCGGCAGTGGATGTGCAGCATGTGCTGCATTCGCTGGTACAGCAGGGTGCCACGCTGGCGGCGATGGAAGTGTCGTCCCACGGCCTGGTACAGCATCGCGTGGCGGCGCTGCCGTTTGCCGCGGCAGCCTTTACCAACCTGAGCCGTGACCACCTTGATTACCATGGCGATATGGCGCATTACGAAGCCGCAAAATGGCTGCTGTTCTCTGAACATCAGGCCGGCCAGATGATTATCAATGCTGACGATGAAGTGGGCTTCCGCTGGCTGCAAAACCTGCCGGATGCGGTCGCTGTTACCATGCATTACAACCTGCAGCCCGGTTGCCGTGGCCGCTGGTTAAAAGCCACTGAGGTGGTGTACCACGACAACGGCGCGACAGTCCGTTTTGACTCCAGCTGGGGCAACGGCGAAATTGACAGCCGTCTGATGGGCGCATTTAACGTCAGCAACCTGCTGGTGGCGCTGGCGACGCTGCTGTCGCTCGATTATCCGCTGGCGGCGCTGGTCGCGACCGGCAACCAGTTGCAGCCGGTGTGTGGTCGTATGGAAGTGTTTAACGCGCCGGGCAAACCGACGGTGGTGGTGGATTATGCTCACACCCCGGATGCGCTGGAAAAAGCGCTGGAAGCGGCGCGTCTGCACTGTAAAGGCAAGCTGTGGTGTCTGTTCGGCTGCGGCGGTGACCGCGATAAAGGTAAGCGTCCACTGATGGGGGCGATTGCTGAGCAGTTCGCCGATGTGGTGGTGATTACTGACGACAACCCGCGCAGCGAAGAGCCAGGTGCGATTGTCGCGGATATTCTGACAGGCCTGCTCGATGCCGGACGCGCTCGTGTGGTACACGGACGTGCGCAAGCGGTCACTAACGCCATCATGCAGGCACAGCCTGATGATGTGGTACTGGTGGCTGGCAAAGGTCATGAAGATTATCAAATCGTCGGCAACCAGCGTCTGGACTACTCCGACCGTATGACGGTCGCGCGTTTGTTAGGAGTGGTCGCATGATTGATTTCTCATTACAGCAACTGGCGACTGCCACTGGCGGCGTGTTACACGGCGATGATCTGACAATTCAGAACGTCACCACCGATACCCGCAAAATCACCGCGGGCGCGCTGTTTATCGCCCTGCAGGGTGAGCGTTTCGATGCGCACGACTTTGCAGAGGATGCGCTGGGTAAAGGCGCGGCAGCACTGTTGGTCAGTAAGCGCTTACCTGTTTCCGCACCGCAGGTGGTGGTGAAGGATACGCGTCTGGCGCTGGGCCAGCTTGGTGCCTGGGTGCGCCAGCAGAGTACTGCGCGGGTGGTGGCGTTAACCGGTTCTTCCGGCAAAACCTCGGTCAAAGAGATGACCGCTGCCATTCTGCGTGAATGTGGCGAAACCCTGTATACCGCGGGCAACCTGAATAACGATATTGGTGTCCCGCTGACGCTGCTGCGTCTGACGGTAGAGCATCAGTATGCCGTGATTGAGCTGGGCGCCAACCACCAGGGTGAAATTGCTTACACCGTGGATCTGGTTCGGCCGGAAACGGCGCTGGTCAATAACTTCGCCGCCGCGCATCTGGAAGGTTTTGGTTCGCTGGCGGGCGTCGCCAAAGCCAAAGGCGAAATTTATGAAGGATTGCCGGTTAACGGAACGGCGATCCTTAATGCCGACAGCAATGACTGGCCGCACTGGCAGAATCATCTGCATAACAAAACGGTGTGGCGTTTTTCACCCGATCAGCAGCCCGACAGTAACTTCTGGGCAACGGATGTGCGTTTCAGCACCCGTGGCACCGAATTTACCCTGCACACCCCGCAGGCTGAGATTGCCGTGACGTTGCCGTTGCCGGGGCGTCACAATATCGCCAATGCGCTGGCCGCGGCGGCACTGGCGCTGTCAGTGGATGCGCCACTGAGCGCGATTCAGAACGGGCTGGCTGGCCTGCAGGCGGTGCCGGGACGTCTGTTCCCGATTGCGCTGAACAGCCGTCAGCTGCTGATTGATGACAGCTACAACGCCAACGTTGGCTCGATGACTGCCGCGGCGCAGGTGCTGGGTGACATGCCGGGCTACCGCGTGATGGTGGTGGGCGATATGGCTGAGCTGGGCGACGAGTCCGCCGAGTGCCATCGTCAGGTTGGCGAAGCGGCGCGTCTGGCGGGCATCGATAAAGTATTGAGCGTTGGGTCACTCAGCAAAGGCATCAGCGATGCCAGCGGTGTGGGTGAACACTTCGCACAAAAAGCGGCGCTGACTGAACGTCTGCAGTCGTTGTTATCTGCTCATGCAGATATGACCATTTTAGTTAAGGGTTCTCGCAGTGCCGCCATGGAGCAGGTAGTGCAGAGCTTACAGGAGAAAGGAACATGTTAGTCTGGCTGGCCGAACATCTGGTCGCTTTTTATTCTGGCTTTAACGTCTTTTCCTATCTGACGTTTCGCGCCATCGTCAGCCTGCTGACCGCGCTGTTTATCTCCCTGTGGATGGGACCGCGCCTGATCGCTTACCTGCAAAAATTACAGATTGGTCAGGTGGTGCGTAACGACGGTCCTGAATCGCACTTTAGCAAGCGCGGCACGCCGACTATGGGCGGCATCATGATCCTGACCTCCATCACCATTTCGGTGCTGATGTGGGCGTACCCGTCTAACCCGTATGTCTGGTGCGTGCTGTTTGTGCTGGTGGGTTACGGCATTGTTGGTTTTGTCGATGACTACCGCAAAGTGGTGCGTAAAGACACCAAAGGCTTGATTGCCCGCTGGAAATACTTCTGGCAGTCGGTGATTGCACTGATTGTCGCCTTCGCGATGTACGCGGTAGGCAAAGACACCCCGGCGACGCAGCTGGTGGTGCCGTTCTTCAAGGACATCATGCCGCAACTGGGTCTGCTGTATCTGCTGCTGGCGTACTTTGTGATTGTCGGCACCAGTAACGCGGTCAACCTGACCGATGGCCTTGATGGCCTGGCAATTATGCCTACCGTGTTTGTTGCAGCAGGCTTCGCGCTGGTGGCGTGGGCGACCGGTAATATGAACTTTGCCGGTTACCTGCATATTCCGTATCTGCGCCATGCCGGTGAGCTGGTGATTGTCTGTACCGCGATTGTCGGCGCAGGTCTCGGCTTCCTGTGGTTTAACACTTATCCGGCGCAGGTCTTTATGGGCGACGTCGGTTCGCTGGCGCTCGGCGGCGCGCTGGGCACCATCGCGGTGCTGCTGCGTCAGGAGTTCCTGCTGGTGATTATGGGTGGTGTGTTTGTGGTGGAAACCCTGTCAGTGATCCTGCAGGTGGGCTCATTCAAACTGCGCGGCCAGCGTATTTTCCGCATGGCGCCGATTCACCACCACTATGAACTGAAGGGCTGGCCAGAACCGCGTGTGATTGTGCGCTTCTGGATTATTTCGCTGATGCTGGTGCTGATTGGCCTGGCAACGCTGAAGGTACGTTAATCATGGCTGACTATCAGGGTAAAAAAGTCGTCATTATCGGGCTGGGCCTGACCGGGCTCTCCTGTGTTGATTTCTTTATCGCGCGCGGCGTTACGCCGCGTGTGATGGATACCCGTGTGTCTCCCCCTGGTCTCGACAAACTGCCGGATGCGGTGGAACGCCATACTGGCGGGCTGAATGACCGCTGGTTGCTGGATGCCGATCTGATTATCGCCAGCCCGGGTATCGCGCTGGCGCATCCATCGTTACTGGATGCGGCAGAAGCCGGTGTGGAAATTATTGGTGATATTGAGCTGTTCTGCCGTGAAGCGCAGGCGCCAGTTGTGGCGATTACCGGTTCCAACGGCAAAAGCACTGTCACGACGCTGGTGGGCGAGATGGCGCGGGCTGCAGGCTGGGATGTGGGCGTCGGCGGTAATATCGGTTTGCCTGCGCTGAGTTTATTACAGCACCCAGCGCAGCTGTATGTGCTGGAACTGTCCAGTTTCCAGCTGGAAACCACCCATAGCCTGAAAGCGGCGGCAGCCACCATCCTCAATGTCTCTGAGGATCATATGGATCGCTATCCGTTAGGCCTGCAGCAGTATCGTGCAGCCAAGTTACGGATTTATGAAAATGCGCAGGTTTGTGTGGTGAATGCGGATGATGCGCTCACCATGCCGGTTCGCGGTGCAGATAAACGCTGCATCAGCTTTGGCGTCGATGTGGGTGATTATCATCTCAACCGCCAGCAGGGCAGCGTCTGGCTGCGTGCGAGCGGTGAAAAAGTGTTGAATACCGATGAGATGCATCTGGTTGGTCAGCATAACTACACCAATGCGCTGGCGGCGCTGGCGCTGGCGGATGCCGTCGGGTTACCGCGCGCCACCAGTCTGAAAGCACTGACCACCTTTGGCGGCCTGCCGCACCGTTTCCAGCTGGTACACGAGCGCAACGGTGTGCGCTGGATTAACGACTCCAAAGCGACCAATGTTGGCAGCACGGAAGCCGCGCTGAATGGACTGAAGGTGGACGGCACGCTGTGGCTGTTGCTGGGTGGCGATGGCAAGTCAGCGGATTTCGAACCGCTGGCGCGCTGGCTGCAGGGCGATAACGTGCGCATTTACTGCTTTGGCCGCGATGGCGCCGAGCTTGCGGCGCTGCGTCCGGAAATTGCGGTACAGACCGATACCATGCAGGACGCGATGAAGCAGATTGCCGCTCAGACAAGTGCAGGCGATATGGTGCTGCTGTCGCCAGCCTGCGCCAGCCTTGACCAGTTCCGCAGCTTTGAGCAGCGCGGCGATATTTTCGCCCAACTGGCGAAGGAGCTTGGCTGATGCGTGTCCCCGGTCTGGGTCTTTTCAGTGCACTGGCGCAACGCCTGAAAGAGTGGGTGATGGGCGCACGTGAAAGCGATGCGACCACGATGGTGCTGTATGACCGCACGCTGCTGTGGCTGACCTTTGGGCTGGCGATTGTGGGTTTTGTGATGGTGACGTCGGCGTCGATGCCGGTCGGGCAGCGTCTGTCGGAAGACCCGTTTTATTTCGCCAAACGTGATGCGTTCTATCTGGCGCTGGCGTTTGGTATGGCGCTGGTGACGTTACGCGTGCCGATGGAAGTATGGCAGCGTTACAGCAACGTTATGCTGCTGGCCTCGGTGGTGATGCTGCTGATCGTGCTGGTGGTCGGCAGCTCGGTAAATGGGGCATCGCGCTGGATTGCACTCGGGCCGTTGCGTATTCAGCCCGCAGAGTTATCGAAGTTGTCGCTGTTCTGCTATCTCGCCAGTTATCTGGTGCGCAAAGTGGAAGAAGTGCGTAACAACTTCTGGGGCTTCTGCAAACCGATGGGTGTGATGGTGGTACTGGCGGTATTACTGCTGGCACAGCCTGACCTCGGTACGGTGGTGGTGCTGTTTGTTACCACGCTGGCGATGCTGTTTCTGGCCGGTGCGAAGTTATGGCAGTTTCTGGCAATTATCGGCTCAGGGGTGTTTGCGGTAGGGCTGCTGATTGTCGCGGAACCATATCGTATGCGCCGCGTGACCTCGTTCTGGAACCCGTGGGAAGATCCCTTCGGTAGTGGTTACCAGTTAACACAGTCGCTGATGGCCTTCGGACGCGGTGAATTCTGGGGCCAGGGGCTGGGGAATTCGGTACAAAAACTGGAGTATTTACCCGAAGCGCATACCGACTTTATTTTCTCAATTATTGGGGAAGAACTGGGTTATATCGGTGTGGTTTTAGCGCTGTTAATGGTATTCTTCGTCGCTTTTCGCGCGATGTCGATTGGCCGCCGCGCGCTAGAGCTGGACCAGCGATTTGCCGGCTTTCTGGCCTGTTCGATTGGTGTCTGGTTCAGCTTCCAGGCACTGGTGAATGTCGGGGCGGCGGCGGGGATGTTGCCGACCAAAGGTCTGACGCTGCCGCTGATCAGTTACGGTGGTTCCAGTCTGATTATTATGTCGACGGCGATCGTACTGTTATTGCGCATAGATTTTGAAACGCGTCTGGCAAAAGCACAGGCGTTTACACGGAGTAGTCGATGAGTGGTAAGCGACTGATGGTGATGGCGGGCGGCACCGGTGGACACGTATTTCCCGGGCTGGCAGTGGCGCACCATCTGATGGAGCAGGGCTGGCAGGTACGCTGGCTGGGTACCGCCGACAGGATGGAAGCAGATTTAGTGCCGAAGCATGGTATTGAGATTGATTTTATTCGTATCTCGGGCCTGCGCGGCAAAGGCATCAAAGCGCTGTTACTGGCGCCGATGCGCATATTTTCCGCCTGGCGTCAGGCGCGCACCATTATGAAGGCGTACCAGCCCGATGTGGTGCTGGGCATGGGCGGTTATGTTTCCGGCCCTGGTGGTCTGGCGGCATGGAGCTGTGGCATCCCGGTGGTGCTGCATGAGCAAAACGGCATTGCCGGCCTGACCAACAAGTGGCTGGCGAAAATCGCCAGCAAAGTGATGCAGGCATTCCCCGGCGCGTTTCCGTCTGCGGAAGTGGTCGGTAACCCGGTGCGTACCGATGTGCTGGCGTTACCGCTGCCGGAACAGCGTTTAGCCGGACGTGAAGGCCCGGTACGCGTGTTAGTGGTGGGCGGCAGTCAGGGCGCGCGGGTGCTGAATCAGACGCTGCCGCAGGTGGCGGCGAAAATGGGTGAGCAGATCACCCTGTGGCACCAGGTCGGTAAAGGTGCGCTGGCGACCGTGACCGAGGCGTACCAGCAGGCCGGACAGACTCAGCACAAGATCACCGAGTTTATCGATGATATGGCAGCAGCTTACGCGTGGGCGGATGTGGTGGTGTGCCGGTCTGGCGCGCTGACCGTCAGCGAAGTGGCAGCAGCAGGTTTACCGGCGATTTTTGTGCCCTTCCAGCATAAAGATCGTCAGCAGTACTGGAACGCGTTACCGCTGGAGCAGGCGGGCGCGGCGAAAATTTTCGAACAGCCGCAGTTTAACGCGGGTGTGGTTGCCGCCACGCTGGCGGGCTGGGATCGCCCGACACTGCTGCAGATGGCCGAGAAGGCGCGGGCAGTGGCGATTCCGGATGCAACCGAACGGGTTGCACAAGCGCTGATCCAGATTGCACGGAAATGATACCCGGGTGACGCTCGCGTCACCCCATAAAATGAGAGTAAGGCCCGGAGCGATCCGGCCACGGGAGGCGAGAGATTCGCTTCCAGGTACTGACAGGCAGAAGAGATGAATACACAACAACTGGCAAAACTGCGTTCCATTGTGCCCGAGATGCGTCGCGTCCGGCACATCCACTTTGTCGGCATCGGCGGTGCTGGCATGGGCGGTATTGCTGAAGTGTTGGCCAATGAAGGGTATGAGATCAGCGGTTCGGATTTAGCGCCGAACGCGGTCACGCAGCACCTGGCATCGCTGGGCGCGACAATCTATTTTAACCATCGCCCGGAAAACGTCAGTGACGCCAGCGTGGTGGTGGTCTCGACCGCGGTATCTCAGGACAATCCGGAGATCGTCGCGGCGCGTGAAGCACGTATTCCGGTGATCCGTCGTGCGGAGATGCTGGCGGAGCTGATGCGTTTTCGCCATGGCATTGCCATTGCCGGTACGCACGGCAAAACCACCACCACGGCAATGGTGTCGAGCATTTATGCGGAAGGCGGGCTGGACCCGACCTTTGTTAACGGTGGTCTGGTGAAAGCCGCGGGCACCCATGCGCGCCTTGGCAGCAGCCGTTATCTGATTGCCGAAGCGGATGAGAGCGATGCCTCCTTCCTGCATCTGCAGCCGATGGTGGCGATTGTCACCAATATCGAAGCTGACCACATGGATACTTACCAGGGCGACTTCGAGAACTTAAAGCAGACCTTTATTAACTTCCTGCACAACCTGCCGTTTTATGGCCGTGCGGTGATGTGTATCGATGATGCGGTGATCCGCGATTTGCTGCCACGCGTTGGCCGCCAGATCACCACTTACGGTTTCAGTGATGATGCCGATGTGCGCATCGAGAACTATCAGCAGACGGGTGCGCAGGGGCACTTTACCCTGGTGCGTCATGATAAGCCGCTGATGAAGGTGACGCTGAATGCGCCGGGTCGTCATAACGCGCTGAATGCTGCCGCTGCGGTCGCAGTGGCGACGGAAGAGGGCATTGAGGATGAAGATATCCTCAGCGCGCTGGAGAGCTTCCAGGGCACCGGACGTCGTTTCGATTTCCTCGGTGAATTCCCGCTGGCGCCAGTGAATGGTGCCGAAGGCAGCGCGATGTTGGTGGATGACTACGGCCACCACCCGACCGAAGTTGACGCGACCATCAAAGCGGCGCGCGCAGGCTGGCCGGACAAAAAGCTGGTGATGATTTTCCAGCCGCACCGCTATACGCGTACCCGCGATCTGTATGACGATTTCGCCAATGTGCTGTCGCAGGTCGATGTGTTGCTGATGCTGGATGTCTATGCCGCGGGTGAATCACCGATCCCGGGCGCGGACAGCCGTTCGCTGTGCCGCACCATTCGTGGCCGCGGTAAAGTGGATCCGATCCTGGTATCCGATCACGACCAGGTGGCACAAATGCTGCTGCCAACGCTGTCCGGCAACGATCTGATCCTCGTTCAGGGGGCCGGTAACGTCGGGAAGATCGCCCGTACACTGGCGGAACAAAAGTTAAAACCACAAACTAACGCTGAGGATCATCATGGCTGAGAAAGTTGCTGTATTGCTGGGTGGCACCTCCGCAGAGCGTGACGTGTCGCTGATGTCCGGAAACGCGGTGCTGGCGGGCCTGAAAGAAGCCGGTATTGATGCTCATGCTGTCGATACCCGTGATTTTTCACCCACGCGCCTGAAAGAAGCCGGTTTCGACAAAGTGTTTATCGCGCTGCATGGCCGCGGCGGTGAAGACGGTACGTTGCAGGGACTGCTGGAGTTTTTAGACATTCCGTATACCGGAAGCGGCGTGATGGCATCGGCCATCACCATGGACAAAATGCGCAGCAAACTGTTGTGGCAGGGAGCTGGTTTGCCGGTATCGCCTTACGTGATGCTTACCAGCCAGCAGATGGCCGCAGGCCTTGATGCTGAGGTCAATGCACGCATTCAGGAACTGGGTCTGCCGCTGTTTGTGAAACCGAGCCGTGAAGGTTCCAGCGTGGGCATCTCCCGTGTGAATCAGGCTGAAGATTTGCCTGCCGCGCTGGAAGAAGCGTTCCGCCACGATAGCGAAGTGCTGATTGAGAAATTTTTAAGCGGTGCAGAGTACACCGTGGCGATTGTGGGCGATGAAATTCTGCCTTCTATTCGTATTCAGGCGGCCAGTGAGTTCTACGACTATCAAGCTAAGTATATATCTGACGATACTGAGTATTTCTGTCCGAGTGGTTTAACCGCCGATCGTGAAGCGGAATTAAGCAAACTGGTGCTGGATGCGTGGCGTGCACTGGGTTGCAGCGGCTGGGGCCGTGTTGATGTGATGATGGACGGCGACGGCAGTTTCTATCTGCTGGAAGTGAATACGTCGCCGGGAATGACCAGCCACAGCCTGGTGCCAATGGCGGCGAAGCAGGCCGGACTGAGTTTCTCCCAGCTGGTCGCACGGATTCTGGAGCTGGCGGACTGATATGTCCCAGGCGGCTCTTAATGTCCGTAACCGTGAAGCGCAGGAAAAGGCGCGTTCCGGTCGCAGTAATGGTTCTCGCCTGGCAGGGATTATCTTCCTGCTGATGGTGGTGGGCACCATGGCGTTTGGTGGTCTGGTGGTACTGAAGTGGATGAATGATGCGTCGCGCCTGCCGCTGTCGACGCTGGTGGTGACCGGGAAAACCCACTACACCACCCATGATGATATCCGCCAGGCGATCCTGTCGCTCGGGCCGCCGGGAACCTTTATGTCGCAGGATGTGAACATCATCCAGCAACAGATTGAACGCCTGCCATGGATCCAGCAGGTGAGTGTACGCAAGCAGTGGCCGGACGAATTAAAGATTCATCTGGTTGAATATGTGCCGGTAGCACGCTGGAATGATCTGCATATGGTTGATGCAGAAGGAAAATCGTTCAGTGTTCCGGTCAGCCACGTCGGCAAGGAAGAGATGCCGATGCTGTATGGCTCTGAAGGTAGTGAGCAGGATGTGCTGGCAGGCTACCGTGAAATGAGTCAGGTGCTGGCGACAGCGAAGTTTAAGTTGAAGGCGGCGTCGATGACGGCGCGTCGTTCCTGGCAGCTGGTGACGTCGGATGATATTCGCATCGAGCTGGGCCGCAACGACGATATGAAACGCCTGAAGCGTTTCATTGAGCTCTATCCTTCGCTGCAGCAGCAGGCGACAGCGGAGAACAAGCGTGTTAGCTACGTAGATCTGCGTTATGACTCTGGCGCGGCAGTAGGATGGGCACCGGCATTGATTGCGCCGCAGGACAGTAATCAGCAACAGAATCAGGCACAGGTTAAACAACAATGATCAAGTCGACGGACAGAAAGCTGGTAGTAGGACTCGAGATTGGCACCGCGAAGGTTGCCGCTTTGGTAGGGGAAGTTCTGCCCGATGGCATGGTCAATATTATCGGCGTGGGCAGCTGCCCGTCCCGTGGCATGGATAAAGGTGGGGTAAACGATCTCGAGTCGGTGGTGAAATGCGTCCAGCGTGCCATCGACCAGGCGGAACTGATGGCAGATTGCCAGATTTCGTCGGTTTACCTTGCATTGTCTGGCAAACATATCAGTTGCCAGAATGAAATCGGGATGGTTCCGATTTCCGAAGAGGAAGTGACTCAGGAAGATGTGGAGAACGTGGTGCATACCGCCAAGTCTGTGCGTGTACGCGATGAGCACCGCATTCTGCATGTGATTCCGCAGGAATACGCTATCGACTACCAGGAAGGGATCAAAAACCCGGTTGGCCTGTCTGGCGTGCGTATGCAGGCGAAAGTGCATCTGATTACCTGCCACAATGATATGGCGAAAAACATTGTGAAAGCCGTGGAACGTTGCGGCCTGAAAGTTGACCAACTGATTTTCGCTGGTCTGGCTTCAAGCTTTGCGGTGCTGACTGAAGATGAACGCGAACTGGGTGTTTGCGTGGTGGATATCGGCGGCGGCACCATGGATATCGCGGTGTACACCGGTGGCGCGCTGCGTCATACCAAGGTTATCCCGTATGCAGGCAATGTGGTGACCAGCGATATCGCCTATGCCTTCGGTACACCACCGACAGACGCCGAAGCGATTAAAGTCCGCCATGGCTGTGCGCTGGGGTCGATTGTCGGTAAAGACGAAAATGTCGAAGTGCCGAGCGTTGGTGGCCGTCCGCCAAGAAGTCTGCAACGTCAGACGCTGGCGGAAGTGATTGAGCCGCGTTACACCGAGTTGCTCAATCTGGTGAATGACGAAATCCTGCAGTTGCAGGAGCAGCTGCGCCAGCAGGGCGTGAAACACCATCTGGCGGCAGGCATTGTCCTGACCGGTGGCGCAGCACAGATTGAAGGGCTGGCGGCTTGCGCGCAGCGTGTGTTCCATACGCAGGTGCGCATCGGGCAGCCACTGAACATTACCGGATTAACGGATTACGCGCAGGAGCCGTACTACTCAACAGCGGTAGGCTTGCTGCACTACGGAAAAGAGTCGCACCTGAGCGGTGAGGCTGATGTGGAAAAAAGAGCGTCAGTCGGCAACTGGTTTAAACGCCTGAACAGCTGGCTGAGAAAAGAGTTTTAATTTTAGTAAAGGCGACCTCGCTAGTATGATTTAGAGGTCTCCAGGCGACAGGCACATAACGGAGAGAAATTATGTTTGAACCGATGGAATTAACCAATGACGCGGTGATTAAAGTCATCGGCGTCGGCGGTGGCGGCGGTAACGCTGTCGAACATATGGTGCGTGAACGCATCGAAGGCGTAGAGTTCTTCGCAGTGAACACCGACGCGCAGGCGTTGCGTAAAACTGCGGTAGGCCAGACTATCCAGATTGGTAATGGTATTACCAAAGGTCTGGGTGCTGGCGCGAACCCGGAAGTGGGTCGCAACTCTGCCGAAGAAGACCGTGAAGCACTGCGTTCTGCGCTGGAAGGCGCCGACATGGTGTTTATCGCAGCCGGCATGGGCGGCGGTACCGGTACCGGAGCTGCACCAGTCGTGGCTGAAGTAGCGAAAGATTTAGGTATCCTGACGGTTGCCGTGGTGACCAAGCCGTTCAATTTCGAAGGCAAAAAACGCATGGCGTTTGCCGAGCAGGGTATCGCGGAGCTGTCCAAGCACGTTGACTCACTGATCACCATTCCGAACGACAAGCTGCTGAAAGTGCTGGGTCGCGGCATCTCTCTGCTGGATGCTTTCGGTGCGGCGAACGACGTACTGAAAGGCGCGGTGCAGGGAATTGCCGAGCTGATCACCCGTCCGGGCCTGATGAACGTTGACTTTGCTGACGTGCGTACTGTGATGTCAGAAATGGGTTACGCGATGATGGGTTCTGGCGTGGCGTGCGGTGAAGACCGTGCCGAAGAAGCGGCGGAAATGGCGATCTCCAGCCCACTGCTGGAAGATATCGACCTGTCTGGCGCGCGCGGCGTGCTGGTTAACATCACCGCGGGCTTCGACCTGCGTCTGGATGAGTTCGAAACCGTGGGTAACACCATCCGTGCGTTCGCGTCGGATAACGCCACTGTGGTGATCGGTACTTCTCTGGACCCGGAAATGAACGACGAACTGCGTGTGACCGTCGTGGCGACCGGTATCGGTATGGACAAGCGTCCTGAAATCACTCTGGTGACCAACAAGCAGTCCAGCCAGCCAGTGATGGATCACCGTTACCAGCAGCATGGCATGGCGCCACTGCCGCAGGAGCAGAAGCCGGCGGCGAAGGTTGTCAACGACCAGAGCGTGCAAGCTAATAAAGAGCCTGATTACCTGGATATCCCGGCCTTCCTGCGCAAGCAGGCGGACTAGGAACTCTCTGAGTATTTAGCTTCTCCGCTCTTTGTGCTAAACTGTTCGCCCGCTGGTAATTTATACTGGCGGTCGGATGGGTAATTTTTGCGAGATAATGCGATGATCAAACAACGGACACTAAAACGTATTGTTCAGGCGACTGGCGTCGGTTTACATACCGGCAAGAAAGTCACACTGACGTTACGCCCTGCGCCGGCTAATACCGGGGTCATCTATCGTCGCACTGACTTGAATCCACCGGTCGATTTCCCGGCTGATGCCAAATCTGTGCGTGATACTATGCTCTCTACTTGCCTGGTAAATGAGCATGGCGTGCGGATTTCGACAGTCGAACACCTGAACGCAGCACTTTCCGGTCTGGGCATTGATAACATCATTGTGGAAGTTGACGCGCCTGAAATTCCAATTATGGACGGCAGCGCGGCTCCCTTTGTGTATCTGCTGATGGACGCTGGCATTGAGCAGCTGAACAGCGCGAAGAAATTTGTCCGCGTCAAACAAGCCGTAAGGGTTGAAGATGGCGACAAATGGGCTGAGATCAAACCGTACAATGGTTTTTCGCTGGACTTTACCATCGACTTTAACCATCCGGCGATTGATTCCAGCGCACAGCGTTACAGCATGAACTTCTCTGCTGAAGCCTTTATGCGTCAAATCAGCCGTGCACGTACCTTCGGCTTTATGCGTGAAATCGAATATCTGCAGTCTAAAGGCCTGTGCCTGGGCGGCAGTCTTGATTGTGCAATCGTGGTGGATGACTACCGCGTATTGAACGAAGACGGTTTGCGCTTTGAAGACGAATTCGTACGTCACAAAATGCTCGATGCAATCGGTGACCTGTTTATGTGTGGCCACAACATTATCGGCGCGTTTACCGCCTATAAGTCCGGTCATGCACTGAACAACAAACTGCTGCAGGCGGTGATGGCGAAACAGGAAGCCTGGGAATGGGCAACGTTTGAAGACGAAGCCGAACTGCCGATGGCATTCAAAGCACCTAATCTGGTTCTGGCATAAGTCATAACCCGACTATCACGACTGGTTAAGCTGGCAAACTCTCTCTCCGGCCAGTGAGACCAGTCGTTTTATTTTCTCCCTCTGCTGTCTTTTTTACCGCTAACTGCTGCTTTCCTCGCCGAATAAGTCAACATTTGCGCTTTGTGGCAGATTTCTCCTGATGTCGACTGCTGCTAATAGTGGTAAAATCGGCGTTCTTAAACACCACTCTGGTGGTGGTGAATGCAACGTAACTGGCGAATATTGGCATATAACGTGATCGGCATCTTTCATCGTTGGCGACAATTTGGCAGACGCTATTTCTGGCCGCATCTCCTGTTGGGGATGGTCGCGGCAAGCCTTGGTCTGCCCGTTGCCCACGCCAGTGAACAGAACAGCCTGCCGGAAACCTCCTCACGCAGCCTCACCATTGGCAATGTGGTGCGCTTCGACAGCCTGGCGCTGTTGCAGGAGAGTATCCGCCGCCCGAGCCCGAATTTCACTGTCGATTACTGGCATCAGCATGCGATTCGCACGGTTATTCGCCACCTTTCCTTTACCACGTTAGCGCCTGAAGATCTGCCGAGTGCTGAGCAGGCGTTACCGCTGGAAGCGCAGAAATTCGCGCTGATTGATAGCCTCAGCGTACTGCTGACCCATGAGTCACGTCCGGCGCTGATTATCCGCGACAGTTCCCGTCATCCAGATGCTCAGAATCTTACCCACCACAGTGGTTTGTGGCTGGCGCAGGTTCAGGGCATTCGCGCCGGACCGGCACTCCTCTCCTGACGCTATTCAGAGCCCTGCTCTGCAACGAATTTTTTCTGCGCCAGCACCCGATGAACAGCATAGCTGTCACCTGACGCTGCCACGATTGAAACAAAACAAAGCCGTAAGCCGCACGATGTGGCTGGAGAAATTTCTTTATTATGTTAACGACAATTTTGACCAAAGTTTTTGGTAGCCGTAATGACCGCACACTGCGCCGTCTGCGCAAAGCCGTTGAATCCATCAATAAGATGGAGCCGGATTTTGAAAAGCTGTCTGATGATGAGCTGAAAGCAAAGACCGATGAGTTCCGTGCGCGTCTGGCGAAAGGCGAAACCGTCGACAGCCTGATCCCGGAAGCGTTCGCGACCGTGCGTGAAGCCAGTAAGCGTGTGTTTGGCATGCGTCACTTCGATGTTCAGCTGCTCGGCGGTATGGTACTGAACGATCGCTGCATCGCGGAGATGCGTACCGGTGAAGGTAAAACCCTGACGGCAACCCTGCCTGCTTACCTCAACGCATTAAGCGGCAAGGGCGTGCACGTTGTGACCGTGAACGACTACCTCGCGCAGCGTGACGCCGAAAACAACCGTCCACTGTTTGAATTCCTTGGCCTGACTATCGGTATCAACCTGCCAGGCATGCCTGCACCGGCGAAACGTGCTGCCTATGCTGCGGATATCACTTACGGCACCAACAACGAATACGGTTTCGACTACCTGCGCGACAACATGGCGTTCAGCCCGGAAGAGCGTGTGCAGCGTAAACTGCACTATGCGCTGGTGGATGAGGTGGACTCCATCCTGATCGATGAAGCACGTACCCCGCTGATTATCTCGGGCCCGGCTGAAGACAGTTCTGATATGTATATCAGAGTAAACAAAATCATCCCGCACCTGATCCGTCAGGAAAAAGAAGATTCGGATACTTTCCAGGGTGAAGGCCACTTCTCGGTGGATGAGAAAGCGCGTCAGGTGCACCTGACTGAGCGCGGTCTGGTCAATATCGAAGAGCTGCTGGTCAGCGAAGGCATTATGGATGAAGGCGAATCACTCTACTCGCCAGCCAACATTATGCTGATGCACCATGTCACTGCGGCGCTGCGTGCGCACGTGCTGTTTACCCGTGATGTTGACTACATCGTGAAAGATGGCGAAGTGATCATCGTCGACGAACACACTGGCCGTACCATGCAGGGTCGTCGCTGGTCTGATGGTCTGCATCAGGCGGTGGAAGCGAAAGAAGGCGTGGAAATCCAGAACGAAAACCAGACGCTGGCATCGATCACCTTCCAGAACTACTTCCGTCTGTACGAGAAGCTGGCCGGTATGACCGGTACGGCTGATACCGAAGCATTTGAATTCAGCTCGATTTACAAGCTGGATACCATTGTGGTGCCAACCAACCGCCCAATGGTGCGTAAAGATCTGCCGGACCTGGTCTATATGACCGAGAAAGAGAAGATCGATGCGATTATCGAAGATATCCGCGAACGTACTGCCAATGGTCAGCCTGTGCTGGTCGGTACTATCTCGATTGAGAAATCGGAAGTGGTTTCCCATGAACTGGAACGTGCGGGTATCAGGCACAACGTCCTGAACGCCAAGTTCCACGCCCGCGAAGCGGATATCGTTGCTCAGGCGGGTCAGCCGGGTGCTGTCACCATCGCTACCAACATGGCGGGTCGTGGTACCGATATCGTGCTGGGCGGTAGCTGGCAGGCAGAGATTGCCGAACTGCAGGAACCTACTCAGGAGCAGAGCGACGCGATCAAAGAAGCGTGGAAAGTGCGCCACGATGCGGTGCTGGCATCCGGTGGTCTGCACATTATCGGTACTGAGCGTCACGAATCCCGCCGTATCGATAACCAGCTGCGTGGCCGTTCTGGCCGTCAGGGTGACCACGGTTCTTCCCGTTTCTACCTGTCCATGGAAGATGCACTGATGCGTATTTTCGCCTCGGATCGTGTGTCCAACATGATGCGTAAACTGGGGATGAAACCGGGCGAAGCGATTGAACATCCATGGGTGACCAAAGCGATTGCCAACGCGCAGCGCAAAGTGGAAAGCCGCAACTTCGATATCCGTAAACAGCTGCTGGAATACGATGATGTCGCCAACGATCAGCGCCGTGCGATTTACACTCAGCGTAATGAGCTGCTGGATGTGTCTGATGTTAGCGAAACCATTAACAGCATCCGTGAAGATGTGTTTAAGAGCGTTATCGACAATTACATCCCGCCACAGTCACTGGAAGAGATGTGGGATGTGCCGGGCCTGGAAGAACGCCTGAAAACCGATTTCGACCTCGAACTGCCGATCGCCGAGTGGCTGGACAAAGAGCCAGAGCTGCATGAAGAGACACTGCGTGAGCGTATTCTGACGCAGGCGAAAGACGTTTACCTGCGCAAGGAAGAGGTTGTTGGCACCGAGATGATGCGCAACTTCGAAAAAGGCGTGATGCTGCAGACACTCGACTCACTGTGGAAAGAGCATCTGGCGGCGATGGACTACCTGCGGCAGGGTATCCACCTGCGTGGTTATGCGCAGAAAGATCCTAAGCAGGAGTACAAACGCGAATCCTTCGCGATGTTTGCGGCGATGCTGGAATCACTGAAATACGAAGTGGTCAGCACCCTGAGCAAAGTGCAGGTGCGTCTGCCGGAAGAAGTGGAAGCGATGGAAGAGCAGCGTCGTCTGGAAGCAGAACGTCTGCAGCAACAGCAACGCCTCAGCCATGTTGACTCTGAGACTGAAGCGGCCGTCGCGCTGGCTGCACAGACCGGTGAGCGTAAAGTGGGTCGTAACGATCCCTGCCCATGTGGTTCCGGTAAGAAATATAAGCAGTGTCACGGCCGTCTGGCCTGATGCCAGCAGGGCGCTGTGCGCCCGGCTGTCAGCGGAGTATACGCTGCTGACAGCGCCAGCCATACTGTTGATGGGCGGAGGGAACTCCGCCCATTTCTTTGCTAAATACAAGATTGTTGTGACGAAGGAGTCGACCTATGAAGCACCTGCAAGTCGCCGTCGGCATTATTCGCAATGCCAGTAAAGACATTTGCCTGGCGCAGCGTTCCTCCAGTTCCCATATGGCGAATATGTGGGAGTTTCCTGGCGGAAAGATCGAAGCGGATGAGAGTGCGGCGGAAGCGCTGAAACGTGAACTGCTGGAAGAGGTGGGCATCGAGGTGACGTCAGCGACACCGTTTGATATCGCCGACCATACTTATCAGGATTTACGCGTTACGCTGCACTTTTTTATCGTTGAAAGCTGGAATGGCGAACCGTATGGTCGTGAAGGACAGCCGATGCGCTGGGTGCCGCAGGCGCAGCTGATTGCCGAAGAATTTCCACCAGCCAATGTGCCGATTGTGGCGCGTTTGCTGGCGGAAGCTGGCGTCTGATGATGCCGTCGCTGGACTAAGCGGAATGACCGGGCGACCTTTTCGCGTATCCACGCGGCCAGGTTGCCTGTTTACTTAATGCCGGGTATCAAACTGCTCTTCGCTCCAGTCGTCGCTATCCGACAGATCGCCACTGCTGGGAATACGCTTCTCTTCTGCCGCCCATTCCCCTAAATCAATCAACTGGCAGCGTTTGCTGCAGAACGGACGGAACTGACTCTGCTGATCCCAGATCACGGCTTTGCCGCAGGTCGGGCAACTGACGGTGGTAACTTCATGACTCATTACAGACAACCTTTAACAACACGCTAGTTCAAAATCGAGACGCGCTGGCACATCGCCGCGTTCACTGTCGAGTGGCAGAAAACGAATCGCATAACGGGTTTTATGCCCGGACACCTGTGGATAGAGCGAATCCTCCAGCGTCAGCTGCAAACGCAGCAGATCGGAACCTTCGGCATTATCCTGGAAGAAACCATTCAGACTGGTGTGATTGCGGAATACGCCGGACTGGCGGATCAGATCGAGGATCTGCGTCAGTGCGTTGCGTAACGGGTCCAGTGATTCCAGCCAAAGAGTGACCTGCTGATCGCGCTGGCTCTGATCGATATGCAGCCAGATATGCAGGGTGGGCAGATCAAAACTGCAGCAGCCGCCAGGAATGCTCAGGCGCTGACGCACCAGGCCAATCAGGCGATCTTCGCGCAGCAGCTGACCCATCCGTGGCGCAGCCATCAGGTTAGTGGCATTGCGCTTCAGCTTATCGCGCAGCTGGTTGACCAGCTCCATATCGACGCCAGGCACTTCTGCCCATGCGCGTAATTTCTGCTGCTGGCGTTCCAGTTCTTTCAGGATATCGGTGCGCAGCTCGCCGCGTTCAAACACATCAAGCAGTTCGGCGATATTACGGAAGAAGGTCAGTGCGCGGGTATGATCGCTGATGTCACGGCTGATTTGCAGTTGTTGCAGGAGAAATTCAATACGCAGCCATGTGCGCATCTTTTCATTTAGCGGATGTTCAAAAAGTATCGTTGTGCTCATGCTCTTAATCCTGTTTCGCTGCGGTTGCCAGCTCGCAATAGCGCTGGTTCAACTTAGCAACAAGTGGGATCACCGCTGCGGGATCGCCACTGTTATCGATAATGTCATCAGCTACCGCCAGGCGTGCGTCACGTGATGCCTGGGCAGCCAGAATCCGGGTGGCCTCTTCGCGACTGATATGGTCGCGTGCCATGGTACGTGTCAGCTGAATTTCCGGATCGACATCAACCACTAACACCCGATCCGCCAGCTTATGCAAATTGTTCTCGACTAACAGCGGCACCACCCACAGGCACCATAATGACTGCGCTTCTGCCAGCTGGCGACGCGTCTGCTGGTGAATCAGCGGGTGCAGCAGATTATTCAGCCACTGTTTGTCCGCCGGAGAACTGAAGATCTTCTGGCGCAGGCTGGCGCGATTCAGGCTGCCATCGGCATTCAGCACGCTGGGGCCAAATTTGCTGGCGATATCCTGCAGCGCGGGCTGACCCGGTTCGACCACCTGACGGGCGATCACATCCGCATCCACCACATCTATTCCCAAATCGGCGAAGGCACGAGTGACGGTGCTCTTACCGCTGCCGATGCCGCCAGTGAGCGCAACGGTATAACGCATAAGCCTGATCCCAGATAAACCTGCAAGACTCGTCAGCATTGCCCTGATTTTGCGGCACAGCTCACAAGTCAGTTTCACGGATAAATTTATGGGATTGTAGCGTAAATAAAGCGAGTTTCGCAGTCTTGTCGTGGTGATTTTAGCGCGTATGATAGCTTCACTGGAGCTGGGCAGCAGCACCCGATCATCAGGTGGTCGCCACTAACCAGGAAAGATATCATGCGTATCGAAGAAGATTTAAAGCTCGGTTTTAAAGATGTTCTTATCCGGCCAAAGCGTTCAACGCTGAAAAGCCGCTCTCAGGTGGAGCTGGAACGCCAGTTTACCTTCAAACATTCCGGCATTGCCTGGTCAGGTGTCCCGATTATTGCCGCCAATATGGATACCGTCGGTTCTTTCCGCATGGCAGAGGTGCTGGCCTCATTCGACATCCTCACCGCTGTTCATAAACATTACAGTGTGGAACAGTGGCAGGCCTTTGTCGCGCGCTCACCGGAAAGCGTGCTGAAACATGTGATGGTCTCCACCGGCACCTCCGATGCTGATTTCGGCAAAATGAAACAAATTCTGGCACTTTCTCCGCTACTGAAATTTATCTGCATCGATGTGGCAAACGGTTATTCGGAACACTTTGTCGAATTTCTGCAGCGTGCACGTGCTGCCTGCCCGGATAAAACCATTTGTGCCGGTAATGTAGTGACTGGCGAAATGGTGGAAGAGCTGATCCTCTCTGGTGCCGATATTGTGAAAGTGGGTATTGGCCCCGGCTCAGTCTGTACCACCCGGGTGAAAACCGGTGTGGGTTACCCGCAGCTGTCTGCGGTAATTGAGTGTGCCGACGCCGCACATGGCCTCGGCGGGCAGATTGTCAGTGATGGTGGCTGTGCCGTACCGGGCGATGTGGCGAAAGCGTTCGGTGGCGGTGCAGATTTCGTGATGCTGGGCGGTATGCTGGCGGGTCATGACGAATGTGAAGGCACGATAGTGGAAGAGAACGGCGAGCAGTTTATGCTGTTCTACGGCATGAGTTCTGAATCCGCGATGAAACGCCATGTAGGCGGCGTGGCGGAGTACCGTGCCGCAGAGGGTAAAACAGTGAAGCTGCCGCTGCGTGGCCCGGTGGAGGAAACGGCGCGTGATATCCTCGGCGGTCTGCGTTCTGCCTGTACTTACGTTGGCGCAGAACGACTGAAAGAGCTGACCAAACGCACCACCTTTATCCGCGTCGCAGAACAGGAAAACCGTGTTTTTAACCGCTAATGCTTATGTGGGGCAGCAATAGCGTGCCCGCCGCTTCTCCGGTTGGCGTAACCTGTCCCGGAGAAGCAGCTGCGTTGTCCGGGTGGTAACGACGCCGCCCGGTTTACGCTGAACCCATCACATCTCCCATACCAAAAATGGGCAGATACATTGCCACCACCAGCACACCGACAATCGCGCCAATCACTACCATCATCAGTGGCTCAAGCGTGGCGGCCAGTGTATCCGCCAGTTCGTGCGTGTTCTCTTCATGCCATTGCGCCAGTCGGTTAAGCAATAAATCCAGTGAACCTGACTCTTCGCCGACTTTAATCAGCTGATAGCAGAGCGGGGTAAACAGCGGATGCTGCGCCAGCGCCTGGTGTAATGGCTGGCCTGCCGCAATATGTTGCTGCAGCCCCTGTATCGCCTCGCGCCACAGGCAGTGCGGCAGGGTTTTCTCCACTGCCTGCAAACTCTGCAACAGGCTCAATCCCGCCTGCTGGGTGAGCGTCAGCGTGGTGAAAATCTGACTCAGCTGGCTGCCACGATACAAACGCGCAATCAGTGGTAGCCGTAACAACAGTCGTTGTTCACTGCGCTGCCAGCCAGGGCGCTTCTTACGCTGGTGACGCCATAGTGTGATCAGCAGCAAGGTGCCGGCCAGCAGCGGGACAAGGCTTTCCTGCAGCATACCGGACAGTGCCATCACTGCAGCCGTAAAGGCAGGCAGGGGTGCATCAAATACGGCATACACCGCCACAAATTCCGGCAAGACAAAAACCAGCATGGCAAGGGTGACCGCCAGTGCCACTAGCAGAATAAACAGCGGATAACGCAGCGCTTTCACGACTTTCTTGTGTAACAGCTGTTGCCGCTCCTGCTGGCGGGCCAGCTGAAAGCAGCACTCATCGAGTTTTCCTGTCACTTCACCGATATGCATCAGCGCCGGGAAGAGTGGCGGGAAAATCGCGGGCCAGCGACCAAGTATTTCAGAGAAGGGCTCGCCCTGTTCAATGTGTTCCTGAATATTGCTCAGCAACGCGCGCCAGCCTGCATGGGGATGGCCCTCAGCGATCATACGCAGTCCCTGTGCCAGCGTTATGCCAGCTTTCAGCAGGGTCGCTAACTGGCGAATCAGCATAATCTTGTGCTGCCACTGCCAGTCTCGCGGGCGCAGAGTTTTGCCGCGTTTGATTTGCACCGGGGCACAGCCGTTATCGACCAGTTTCTGCATCACAGCCAGCTGATTCGCTGCTGGCTGTGTGCCCGTAATGTAGTTTCCGCTAGCGTCAACCGCCTGCCAGTGATACAGGGTCGTGTTAGCCATCGCCAAATCCTACAATCCGGCTGACCTCTTCCAGTGAGGTTTCGCCACGCTGAGCTGCCTGTAACCCCTCGATAAATAATGTATTCATACCCTGTTGTCGGGCGAGAGTGGCAAGCTCATCTGAAGTGGCGCTGGCAGCAATCGCCTGCTGCAGCGCCCCGCTGATGGGCAGAATTTCGAATAACGCCAGCCTGCCGTAATAACCCGAAAAGCAGTGATCGCAGCCCACGGCACGCCAGCTGGGTTGTGCGTCTGGCCAGCAGTATTCAGGCAGCGATACTGGCGTACTGTCAGGCTGGCGACAGTGCGGACACAGGCGGCGTACCAGCCTTTGTGCAATCACCAGTTTCAGCGCGGAAGCCAGCAGATAGCCGGGGATACCCATCTGACTCAGCTGGGTCAGGGTTTCGCTGGTGGAGTTGGTGTGCAGTGTTGACAACACCAGGTGGCCGGTTTGCGCTGCTTTCAGCGCAATTTCGGCACTCTCGCCATCGCGGATCTCGCCCAGCATGATCACATCCGGGTCCTGACGCAGCAGAGCGCGTAGCACGCAGTGAAAATCGAGACCAGCCTTGCTGTTGATTTGCGTCTGATTGACACCCGCTAGCGGGATCTCGATGGGGTCTTCGACACTGCACAGATTATGCCCCGGCTGATTCAGCGCGCTTAAGCCGCTGTACAGTGTGAACGTTTTGCCGCTGCCCGTAGGGCCGGTAACCAGAATCAGTCCCTGAGGACGCGCCAGCGCATCGCGATAACATTGCAGCGCCTGCGGCGGCATCCCCAGTTTATCAAGGCCAAGCGCTACAGATTCACTTTGCAGCAGCCGAACCACGGCTTTCTCGCCAAAGCGCGTGGGGAGTGTGGAAAGGCGAAAGGAGGCCATCTTGCCATTCAGCTCCTGAGTAAACTGACCATCCTGTGGCATGCGTCGTTCGGCGATATCCAGGTTGCCGGCGGATTCAAGTTCGAAGTGCAACGCTAAGCCGTCTGTCTTAACTCTGCAAAGACCACTGAAGGCTGCCGGAACCC
>NZ_CBFFRK010000014.1:0-66322 GCF_965644245.1 Erwinia sp. V71 | reverse complement strand
TCGTTCCGGAGAACGTTGCGATATCAATCCTGCGAGTGCCCACACAGATTGTCTGATAAATTGTTAAAGAGCAGTGCAGTCAGCGGCTTCGCCTGCTGCTGCGAGGTGGCGTATATTACGCTTTCCTCTTTCAGAGTCAACTCTTTTTTAAGAGTTTTTCTCTTCAACCCGGCGACCGTTAAGTCGTTGTTCCGTGTCAGTGGAGGCGCATTATAGGGAGCCTCTTCAGGATAGCAAGCACAAATCGAAACTTTTTTGCTGTCTGCCGCAACTTTGTACGAAACGCTGTTTTTTAGCCCTGTTTGATACGTGCAGGCAGGTCAGCCAGGCTATTTATCACCCAATCCGCCACGGCTTCACCTTCTTCCGTCACCGGTTTGCCAGTGCGCACCAGCACTTTTTTACCGACGCCCGCAGCTTTAGCGGCCAGCATATCTTCCAGTTTGTCGCCAACCATATAAGAAGCAGACATATCAATATGCAGCTCCTGCTGTGCAGCGAGCAGCATGCCCGGCTGCGGTTTGCGGCAGTCACACTGCTGGCGATACGCTTCTTCGCTCGCATCCGGCAGATGAGGACAGAAATAGATGCCATCAAGATCGACATCGCGATCGGCCAGCGACCAGTCCATCCACTCGGTCAGTTGCATAAATTGATCTTCGCTGAACATGCCGCGCGCAATGCCAGACTGGTTGGTGACCAGCACCAGCGCGAAGCCCATTTTTTTCAGCTGCTGCATGGCTTCGATCACACCATCAATAAACTCAAAGTTATCGATTTCATGGACATAGCCATGGTCAACATTAATGGTGCCATCACGATCAAGGAAAATTGCCGGTACAAGCTGTGTCACGTAGAAACTCCTGCTACTAAATTTGCGTCACAGTATTGCATGATTGCAATAAAAGAGAGAATGCCAGATTGAATGACTTCGATTGATTTAGACGTCTGGATGCCTTAACATCCATTCCAGTTTCGCACGGCGAAAGCGACGTACTGAGATACACCACGGACAACCATTATCACGATAATAAATAAATCAATGATTAAACTTTCAAACATCACAAAAGTGTTCCAGCAGGGTTCACGCACGATTACTGCGCTGTCAGACGTCAGCCTGCATGTGCCTGCCGGACAGATTTACGGCGTTATCGGCGCATCAGGCGCGGGTAAAAGTACCTTAATCCGCTGCGTAAACCTGCTTGAGCGCCCGACATCTGGCAGCGTGCAGGTAGATGGTCAGGAGCTGACCATCCTGTCCAGCGGACAGCTGACGATTGCCCGCCGCCAGATAGGTATGATTTTCCAGCATTTCAATCTGCTGAATTCACGCACCGTATTTGGTAACGTCGCCCTGCCGTTAGAGCTGGGTAGCATGTCTCGCGATGAGATTAAGCAACGCGTTAACGAATTATTAGAACTGGTGGGTTTGCAGGATAAGAAAGATAACTGGCCTGCCAATCTCTCCGGCGGACAGAAACAGCGTGTGGCGATTGCCCGGGCACTGGCCAGTAATCCGAAGGTACTGCTGTGCGACGAAGCCACCAGCGCCCTCGATCCCGCGACAACCCGCTCGATTCTGGAATTACTGAAAGACATTAACCGCCGTCTTGGCATCACCATTCTGTTAATCACTCACGAAATGGATGTGGTGAAACGCATCTGTGATCAGGTAGCGGTGATCAGCAACGGTGAACTGATTGAGAAAGACAGCGTCAGCGAAGTGTTCTCACATCCGAAAACCCCGCTGGCGCAGCAGTTTATTCAGTCAACCCTGCATCTTGATATTCCGCAGGATTATCTCGACCGCCTGTCACCGGAAGCGAAAACCGATACCGTGCCGCTGTTACGCCTGGAGTTCACCGGTAAATCGGTCGATGCTCCACTGCTGTCCGAAGCCGCGCGCCGTTTTAATGTGAACAACAACATTATCAGTGCGCAGATGGATTACGCCGGTGGCGTCAAATTCGGCATTATGCTGGCGGAAATGGATGGCGAAGAAGCCGATACAGCGGCGGCGATCGCCTTCCTGCAGGAACATCATGTAAAAGTTGAGGTATTAGGGTATGTCTGAGGCAATGATGTGGTTACTGGGCCGGGGCATTTGGGAAACCCTGATGATGACCTTTGTCTCCGGCTTTTTCGGTTTTGTTCTTGGCCTGCCGGTTGGCGTCCTGCTGTATATCACGCGTCCAGGACAGATTATCGATAATGCGAAGCTGTACCGCACCCTTTCGGCGCTGGTGAACATCTTCCGTTCTATTCCGTTTATTATCCTGCTGGTGTGGATGATTCCGTTCACCCGCGCCATTGTCGGCACCTCGATTGGTCTGCAGGCGGCGATTGTGCCTTTGACCGTCGGTGCAGCGCCGTTTATTGCACGTATGGTGGAAAACACCCTGCTGGAGCTGCCAACCGGCCTGATCGAAGCCTCACGCGCCATGGGTGCAACGCCGCTGCAAATCATCAGAAAAGTATTGCTGTCTGAAGCATTACCGGGTCTGGTGAACGCCGCGACCATCACTCTGATTACCCTGGTCGGCTATTCCGCAATGGGCGGTGCCGTCGGTGCCGGTGGTCTGGGCCAGATTGGCTATCAGTACGGTTATATCGGATATAACGCAACCGTGATGAATACGGTATTAGTATTGTTAGTGGTTTTGGTGTATTTGATTCAATTCTGTGGCGATCGCATTGTTCGCGCGGTAACCCACAAGTAAACACGCAACATCTCAATTTCATTTTGAAGGAACGGATATGTCTTTTAAATTCAAAACTCTTGCCGCTGTGGGTGCTCTGGTTGGATCTCTGGCGCTGGCGGGCTGTGGTCAGGAAGAGAAAGATCCCAACCACATTAAAGTGGGTGTGATCGTCGGTGCAGAGCAGCAGGTTGCTGAAGTTGCGCAGAAAGTCGCAAAAGAGAAATATGGCCTGGACGTTGAGCTGGTCACCTTTAACGACTACGTGCTGCCAAACGAAGCACTGAGCAAAGGCGATATCGATGCCAATGCCTTCCAGCACAAACCTTACCTGGACCAGCAGATCAAAGATCGCGGTTACAAACTGGTGCCGGTCGGCAACAGCTTCGTTTACCCGATCGCGGGTTACTCGAAAAAAATCAAAGCGCTGTCTGAACTGCAGGACGGTGCGCAGGTCGCGATTCCAAACGACCCAACTAACCTGGGCCGCAGCCTGCTGCTGCTGCAGAAACAAGGTCTGATCAAACTGAAAGACGGTGTTGGCCTGCTGCCAACCTCTCTGGATGTGGTTGAGAATTCGAAAAACCTGAAGCTGGTTGAACTGGAAGCACCACAGCTGCCACGTTCACTGGACGATCAGCAGATTGCTCTGGCGATCATCAACACCACCTACGCCAGCCAGATTGGTCTGACGCCAGCGAAAGACGGTATCTTCGTGGAAGACAAAGACTCTCCATACGTGAACCTGATCGTGGCGCGTGAAGATAACAAAGATGCGGAAAACGTGAAGAAATTCGTCCAGGCGTATCAGTCTGACGAAGTTAACGAAGCCGCGAACAAAATCTTCAACGGCGGTGCGGTAAAAGGCTGGTAATCCTCATATTTAGTGGATGACCTGCAGAGGGCGACGGTAACGTCGCCCTTCTTTTTTTCGACGCTCAGGTATCGCCATGCCGTTTCCCGGCTTGTCATTTCCCTGATTGCTTGCTTCAATAACGCCACTTTTGAAAAGATGAGGATTGTCCGATGCGTGTTCTACCGCTCTGTTTATTAGCACTGTCGCTGACAGGGTGTTCTTTGCTGCAGAAGCCATCAGAACCGATTAGCAGCTCTGGCACGCAATCGAAAGCAGAACCTGCACAGGCGAAACCCGCTCCGCGTCCGCTGCCGGTGAAACTGTATACCAATGCCGAAGACCTGGTCAGCAAGCCGTTCCGTGATTTAGGTGAAGTCTCCGGTGATGACTGCCAGAGCAGCAACCAGGATTCTCCGCCGAACATCAACACGGCGCGTAAAAATATGCAGATCCGCGCGTCTTATATGAAAGCGAATGCGGTACTGCTGCATAAGTGTGAAATCGTCACCAACAGCCAGGGCTGCTATCGTCAGGCTATCTGCCAGGGCTCCGCGCTGAAAGTTTCTGCGCAATGAGTCAATTTTCCTTTGAGCAAATTGGTGTTATCCGCTCTCCCTGGAAAGAAAAATTTGCCGTTCCCCGCCAGCCCGGTCTGATTCAGGACGGGGGCGGTGAACTGCATTTACTGCCGCCGTATAACCAGCCAGAGGCCGTCCGCGGGCTGGAAGATTTCAGCCATCTGTGGTTACTGTTTATTTTTCATCAGACCATGGAAGGCGGCTGGCGCCCGACCGTCAGGCCGCCACGACTGGGCGGTAATGCCCGTATGGGCGTGTTTGCCACCCGCTCCACCTTTCGCCCCAACCCTGTTGGTATGTCGCTGGTTGAACTGCAGGCAATCCGCTGTGAAAAAAACAGCGTGATTCTGCAACTGGGCAGTCTCGATCTGGTCGATGGAACACCGGTTGTCGATATCAAACCCTATCTGCCGTTTGCTGAAGCTCTGCCGCAGGCGCGTGCGGGTTTTGCACAATCAGCGCCCGCCGCCGATATGCCCGTAACCTTTACCGCAGATGCCCGGCAACAGCTTGCCCGACAGCAGGCGCGCTATCCGCATCTGGAGCGCTTTATCAGCCAGGTACTGGCGCAGGATCCACGCCCGGCCTACCGTAAAGGCGAGGAAGCGGATCGCGAATATGCCGTCTGGTTACTGGAATTTAATGTACGCTGGCGCGTAACGCTCAGCGGAACCGAGGTGATCGCGGTCGATCCGCGCTAATATCTCTTCCATTCTCTTTTGGCGCTGGCAACAGGCTGGTACACTAGCCGACTGTGTTTCAGGTCAGTATTTTTCGATAGTTTTCCGTTTAAATGGAATCGTAACAACATGCGTACTACTCAATATCTGCTCTCCACTCTGAAGGAGACGCCTGCCGACGCCGAAGTGATCAGCCACCAGCTGATGTTGCGCGCCGGGATGATCCGTAAGCTGGCTTCCGGTCTTTACACCTGGTTGCCGACCGGTTTGCGCGTACTTAAAAAAGTCGAAAACATCGTACGCGAAGAGATGAATAACGCCGGCGCCATAGAGATCTCCATGCCGGTGGTACAGCCCGCCGATCTGTGGCAGGAGAGCGGACGCTGGGAGCAGTACGGTCCTGAGCTACTGCGCCTGGTTGACCGTGGCGATCGCCCGTTTGTGCTGGGCCCGACCCATGAAGAAGTCATTACTGACCTGATTCGTAACGAACTGAGTTCTTATAAGCAGCTGCCGCTGAATCTGTACCAGATCCAGACCAAATTCCGTGACGAAGTGCGTCCACGTTTTGGCGTCATGCGTTCACGCGAATTCATCATGAAAGACGCGTATTCATTCCATACCACTCAGGAATCGCTGCAGGAAACCTACGACGCGATGTATCGCGCGTACAGCAACAGCTTCAGCCGTATGGGTCTCGACTTCCGTGCAGTGCAGGCGGATACCGGCTCCATTGGTGGCAGTGCATCACACGAATTCCAGGTGCTGGCCAACAGCGGTGAAGATGATGTGATCTTCTCCACTGAGTCTGACTACGCAGCCAACATCGAACTGGCAGAAGCCGTGGCCCCTGCGGGCGAGCGCCCTGCGCCAGCAGCGGAACTGTGTGAAATTGATACGCCAGACGCCAAAACCATCGCTCAGCTGGTTGAGCAGTTTAATCAGCCGATTGAGAAAACGGTAAAAACTCTGCTGGTAAAAGCTACTGAAGAGAGCGGCCATTCACTGGTTGCCCTGCTGGTGCGCGGCGATCATGAGCTGAACGAAGTGAAAGCGGAAAAAATCGCTATCGTGACCACACCGCTGACCTTCGCCACCGAAGAAGAAATCCGTGCAGCAGTGGGCGCAGGCCCGGGCTCACTGGGTCCGGTAGGTCTGACGTTACCGATTGTCGCCGACCGTACCGTGGCGAAAATGAGCGACTTCAGCGCTGGCGCGAATGTGGATGGCAAACATCTGTTTGGCATCAACTGGGTGCGCGACCTGCCGGAAGCACAGGTTGCCGATATCCGTAACGTGGTGGAAGGCGATGCCAGCCCGGACGGTAAAGGTACGCTGCAGATCAAACGCGGTATCGAAGTGGGCCATATTTTCCAGCTCGGCACCAAATACTCTGAAGCGATGAAAGCCTCTGTACAGGGCGAAGATGGCCGTAACCAGATTATGACCATGGGTTGCTACGGTATCGGCATCACGCGTGTGGTGGCGGCAGCCATTGAGCAGAACCACGACGAACGCGGCATCATCTGGCCAACCGCGCTGGCACCGTTCCAGGTCGCGATTCTGCCAATGAATATGCACAAATCTTTCCGCGTGAAAGATCTGGCGGAAGAGCTGTACACCACCCTGCGTGCGAAAGGCATTGAGGTGATCCTCGATGACCGTAAAGAGCGTCCAGGCGTGATGTTTGCTGATATGGAACTGATTGGCGTGCCGCACACCATCGTTATTGGCGATCGCAACCTCGATAACGAAGAGATCGAATATAAAGCGCGTCGCGAAGGGGAAAAACGCATGATTAAGACCAGCGAAATCATCGATTTCCTGGTGGCAGAAATCAACGCGTAATCCTGAGCTGCTGAACAGCAGCACAGGTTTCCTGTTACGGGCCAGTCATCACCCTGACTGGCCCGTTTTTTTAACGCTTATAACACCTTGCCACGTAATGATTTCGTCACGCTTTTGCGTGCTTTGCCTTCCAGCCGGCGTTTTTTCGACGCCAGCGTCGGGCGCGTGGCGCGACGGGCTTTCTCAACCAGCGTCAGCTCACGGATCAGATTTTCCAGCCGTTTCAGCGCCGCTTCACGATTCAGTTCCTGGCTGCGATACTCCTGCGCTTTAATCACCACCACGCCCTCCGGCGTAATCAGATGGTGACTGGCCGCCAGCAGGCGTTCCTTATAAAAATCCGGCAGCGACGAGGCGCGAATATCAAAGCGCAAATGAATCGCCGTCGAACTCTTATTCACATGCTGACCGCCCGCCCCCTGCGCGCGAATGGCGGTCATTTCCAGTTCATCATCATTAATTACGGCGTGACGCGACAGAACAATCATGGTGCTTTGCCATTGACCAGCCAGTCAGTAAAGGTGATTTCCAGGTGGTTTTGCTGATCTGACAGCCAGATCACGCCATCCTGAATTGTCGCCTGCAGCGTCATGCTGCGTGAGGCCAGCGCCACCAGCGCCTGCAGTTGCTGATCGTCAAGAAAACGGACCGTCAGATTCTCCTGCTGCGCCAGTTTACTCTGTTGCTGCTGCCACCAGATTTGCGCCGCACGCGCGTTGTAGGCGTACAGAACCACCTGCGCGGCACGGTTGCAGGCTTTACGCAGACGGCGCTCTTCCGGCAGTCCCAGCTCAATCCACTCTTCAATCGCGTTATGGTCGTTCATACGCCAGATTTCTGGCTCATCATCAGCGCACAAACCACGCGTAAACTGTAAACGCTCGCTGGCGTGGCACAGCCAGGCCAGCAGTCGCAGCATCATGCGTTCCTCGGTTTCCGACGGATGACGCGCCAGTGTCAGGTTGCTGTCGAGAAAAACATTGCGATCCATATCCGCCACATTGACGCTGGCTTTGTAAATTGTTGCTTTAAGTGCCATGAGACCTCTCATTATCAGACAGGCTATTGTAACCCGCGCGCAGAGCAAATCACTCTGTTGCAGGCTGATTTCACGTAAAAGCCTGTGTTATAGTCGCTTTATCAGCCAGAGAGTTATGCTCTGAAGGAGGTGCAAGTGCAAAAGTATTGTGAATTAGTTCGCCGTAAATATGCTGAAATTGGCAGCGGCGATCTGGGATACGTGCCGGACGCTATCGGTTGTGCATTAAAAGCACTGGACGAGATAGCTGCGAATTGTGAGCTAAACTCTTCTATCAGGGAACAGGCAGCTTTTGCTGCAGCAAACTTATTGGTGAGCGATTATGTTGACGAATGAAGCCTACAAACCGATCAATTGCGATGACTACGACAACCTCGAACTCGCCTGCCAAAACAACTGGTTGCTGTCGCTGGAATTGAAAAACGGCGAAAAGCTCAGCGCGAAGGCGAAAGATATGGTTTCGCGGAAAAATGTCGAATATCTGGCCATTGATCTGGCAGGTGAACAACGCGAACTGCGACTGGATCACATTGCCAGCTTCAGCCACCCCAAACTGGGGACGGTGGTGGTCAGCGAGTCAGATTAATACTGCAGGGCGGAACTCAGTTCCGCCCTGGGTTTTTCAGGGTTGCAAACTGCTGTAGTACGCCGCCAGATCGTCCATATCCTGGTCGCTCAGTCCCGCGACAAATGCCTTCATCACTTCTGCCTGACCGCCGCTGCGCTCCCCTTTTTTATACGCCTGCAGAGCATGCGCCAGATAAGCGCTGTTTTGCCCGGCTAAATTGGGATACAACGGCACAGAAGCTTTGCCCTGTGCACCGTGGCAGGCCATACAGGCTGCCGATTTTTCTTTTCCGGCAGCCGCATCACCCGCCGCCCATGCTCCACTGCTGCTGACGGCCAGCAACAGCATCAGAAAATAACCTGTTTTCATGGCTCTCTCATTGCTCTTTACGCCAGTTTATACACCAGCTGTGATTATCCTGCGGGCTGCCTTCGCGGGTGACAAACACCCCCAGCGCGGCAATCAGCTGCTCACCATAAAACAGCAGTGGCGTGCGCTCGCGTTGCCATACCGGAATAGCAAACTCCTGCCACAGTTTTTTCACCGCGCGGCCTCCCGCACGGCCAACAATATGCACCTCACCCTGTGCCGCAAAACGCACCGATACCGCTTCATCCGCCTGCGGCTGGCGCAGCGTGACGCCCTGCTGATCGACACTGATCACCCCCAATTGCTGCGGCAAAGTGAGCGGTTGCCATGGCGCCTGCCATGTCAGCACGCATTCGCGCAGTGAAGGATACAGCGGCAGCCAGTAAATCGCCTGGCGATAACGACGAATTTCATAGTCGCCGAGGCGGATACGCGGTGAAGCGTCCTCACGACTGTTAATCACTTCGTGCCAGATACGCTGCAAGGCATCGCGAGACGGCATCAGACCGCCCTGCCCGCCAATCCAGCGGCGCAGTATGGCATAACGCCGTGCTTCACTCAGTGGCTGCAACGGCGCGATCAGCAGTGAACCATCTGGCTGTACCAGCGCCGCCAGCGACTCGGCCAGCAGTTCGTCCAGCAGTTGCTCCTGTTCCGCACACAGCGCTGCACTGCGGGCAACTGAGCGGGCAAAGTGCGGCCAGCGCGCACTCAGTAGCGGAGCCACCTGCTGACGCAGGAAATTACGCTCATAGCGCACATCCTGATTGCTTTCATCCTCAATCCAGCTCAGCTGGTGCTGCTGCGCCCAGACTTCAAGCTGCTGACGACTCTGGTTCAGCAACGGACGCAGCAATGGATGTCCATCAAGCGCCGTGACAGCAGGCATCGCCGCTAACCCGGCAGGACCACTGCCGCGTTTCAGCGCCAGCAGCAGGGTTTCGCACTGGTCATCGAGATGCTGGGCAACCACCAGTGCTTCGCCTGGCTGCAGATGGCGACGAAAAGCAGCATAGCGTGCATCACGTGCTGCCGCTTCGATGCCCTTATCGCTGCCATCGACCTGCACCCGTTCACTGAGCAGCGGCAGCTGCCACTGCTGACACTGCTGCTGACAATGCTGCAGCCAGCTGTCGGCATTGCCGCTCAGACCGTGATGAATATGAATGGCGCGTAACTGCAGTTGCGGATGCGTGTCGCGTAGCTGCACCAGCTGATGCAGCAACACCGTCGAGTCGAGACCACCGCTGTAGGCCACCAGCAGGCGCTGATGCCCGGCAAGCTGTTCGTTCAGAGTGGCAAGCTGTGACATGGTGATAATGATGGCCTCAGATAACCCGGTATAAACTCAGCGGGTATTCTACGCCTGATACAGTTCCAGCGGCAAACCGTCCGGGTCGTTAAAGAAGGTAAAGCGCTTACTGGTCAGGGGATCAATGCGGACCGGCTCGCAACTGACGCCCTGTTGCGTCAGCCACGTCACCGCGCGCTCAATATCCCCGACGCTGAATGCCAGGTGGCGCAGGCCACAGGCTTCCGGCTGAGTAACGCGTGCCGGAGGATGGGGAAACGAAAACAGCTCAATGGTGTAGTGCCCGTTGAGGGCTAAATCCCCTTTCCAGGAATCACGCTCCGCCCGGTATACCTCATCCAGCAGGGTAAAGCCGAGCACGTTGCAGTAGAACGCTTTGCTGCGCGCGTAATCGGTGGCAATGATGGCGATATGGTGAACCTGTGTTAACCCCAGCATACGGTGTTCCGGAAAAATGAATGTTGCCTGCACCCTACGCTGAATCGGTGCAGGCAACAAGTGGCGTTAATCCGGCTTTGCCGTTTCCAGATTTTTCAGCACCCGCACCAGATAACGCCCCTCTTCGGTCAGCGTGGCACCGTGGATATCGGTTTCAAAACCGGGATAGTGTTCGCCGATGGTGCACAGCATCAGCAGAAAATCGAGCACCGCGCGGCTGGCAGCCGTAATCATCTCGCCAGGCATCACCAGCGGTACGCCCGGTGGATACGGCAAAATCATATTGGCGGAGACGCGCCCTACCAGCTCGCTCAGTTCCACCGTTTCCACATTGCCTTTCACCTGCTGCTGAAACATCTGGTGTGGCGTCATTTTCATTTCCGGCAGCACATCAAATGCCTGACGCATCAGACGTGGCAGATCGTGTTGCCGGATCAGTGTATGAATGCCCTCTGCCAGCGTCTGGATACGCATATTGCGATAGAAGTCGGGATCTTCGGCATACAGGTCAGGCAGCATGTTCTTCACCCGCAGATTCAGATCGTAGGCGCGTTTAAACTCTGTCAGCCCGCGCAGCAAACTCATCGCCTTGGTTTTATCAATGCCGATGCTGAACAGGAACAGCAGATTGTAAGGCCCGGTTTTCTCCACCACCACACCGCGCTCATCAAGGAATTTCGCCACCAGCGCCGCCGGAATTCCCTCATCCGCCATCCCCCCCTGCTCACTCATCCCCGGGGTTAAGATGGTGACTTTAATCGGGTCGAGAAACATATGGTCGCTGTCGGCCTCGCTAAAACCGTGCCACGCTTCGCCCGGCGCAATCGGCCAGCATTCGGCTTCATCAATACCGTCCGGTTGCCAGATATCGAAGAACCAGCCGTCACTCTCCTCACGCAGGCGCTGCACTTCGCGCCGAAAATGCAATGCTCGCTCCACGGAACGATTGATTAAGCGCTTACCCGGATTGCCACGCAGCATCGCTGCCGCGGTTTCAATTGAAGCGACAATGGCATAATTCGGTGAGGTGGTGGTGTGCATCATATAGGCTTCGTTAAACGTCTGTTCGTCGTACGCGCCCTTAATATGAATCAGTGAAGCCTGCGAGAACGCCGCCAGCAGCTTATGCGCCGACTGTGTTTCATACACCACTTTCCCGGGCGTACGTTCGCCGCTCATGCCGCTTTTGCCGTCGTAAATCGGATGGAAATTGGTATAGGGAACCCAGGCGGAATCAAAGTGAATCGACGGCACATCCAGCGTCTGTTTGATGTACTGCGTGTTATACAGCAGGCCATCATAGGTGGAGTAGGTGATAACCGCATGCACCGGCCAGCTGGAGCGTGGCGTCTGGCCCACTTTCAGCGCAATGCTCTCTTTGCTGAACTCTTTGCGCGGAATGCCCCCGAGGATCCCCAGCGCATTGCGCGTCGGCTTTAGCCAGATGGGGATAATGTCGCTCATCATTAACAGATGCGTCAGCGACTTATGGCAGTTACGGTCAATCAGCACTGTGCTGCCCGCGGGCGCCGCGAACATGCCAACAATTTTGTTCGCGGTGGAGGTGCCATTGGTCACCATATAGCTCTGTTCCGCGCCAAAAGTGCGCGCCACATACTCCTCCGCTTCCAGATGCGGGCCGGTGTGGTCGAGCAGCGAACCCAGTTCTGTCACCGAAATCGAGATATCCGCTTTCAGCGTATTGGCGCCAAAGAAGTCATAAAACAGGCAACCTACCGGGCTTTTCTGGAACGCGGTGCCCGCCATATGGCCGGGGGTACAGAAGGTGTATTTCCCCTCTGCCACATAGTTAAACAGCGCGCGCGTCAGTGGCGGCGTAATGCTGTCGAGATACTCATTCGTGTACTGGCGGATACGGCGGGCAATATCCTCCGCCGCGTTGAGTGCGTATTCAAAGAACCACAACGCCATACGCATCTCATTGATGCTGACATCGAGTGACGAATGCGTGTTGATAAAGGCGTACAGCGGCAGATATTCGTTGAGCTGGTTGATTTCACTGCACAGGTCAAGACTGTATTCATCCCAGTCGAAAATCACCCCACAGATACGCGGATTGTGTTCAATCAGTTTCAGTAAATCACTGGCGTCATTCGGGTAAATCAGCTGAAATCCCTGTTGTTGCAGCGCCGCGTCAAGTTCACGTATTGGCTGGTCTTTATAGAAAGCGCCATGCGGTCCCATAATCGCAATAATATTCAATCGTGCCTCCTGGTGAATGTACTACCAGTAATAAGCATAGCGGATTGCGACGACGGACAGCGCGGAGGGGATTGTGGCAGGAAGATGGGCCGGCGATCGCCGGCCCGAAATGCATTATTTTTTCGCTGGCAGGGTGACCCAGTAACCCGGCTTGTACTCTACCGGCAGGAAGCGCTGATGGAATTCGCGGAAGGTCGCGTCCGGATCGATATCTTTAAACAGATCCGGGTGCATCCACTTCGCTAAAGCCTGAATCGCGACAAACTGGTACGGGCTGTCGTAGAACTGGTGCCAGATAGCATGAGCATTGCCATTGGTGGCTACCGGCAGTGTTTTAAAGGCAGAGCGCTCCATCAGTTTCTGCAAACGCTGTGTCGCCACCGTCAGATCAGCACCAGGACCCACACCGACCCAGCCATTGGCAGTATTGTAGTTTTTCCAGTTCGCACCGGTCACCACCACCACATCAGGACGCGAGCTGATAATCTGCTCCGGGTTCAGCGTACCGAAAGTGCCAGGGATCAGATCTTTGGCGATATTGCTGCCGCCCGCCACTTCCACCATACGGCCAAAGTTCTCATCACCAAATGACATGCAGCACTCTTCGGTATAACCACCGGCACGGTCGATCATCACTTTCGGACGCGGACCTTTGTAATCTTTCAGGCGGTTAATCACGATATCAATCTGCTTACGGCGGAAATCAATAATCTCCTGCGCGCGTTCAGGCTTGTTCAGCAGCAGGCCCATGATGTGAATGCTTTTTTCCGCGTTCTCAAATGGCTTTTCGCGGAAGTCGATAAACACCACCGGAATGCCCAGCGCAGCCAGTTTTTCGGTCAGTTTGGATTCGTCGGTCGCGGCTTTGGATTCCAGGTTCATCAGCACCAGATCGGGCTTCAGCGTCAGCGCCTGTTCAACGTTAAAGGTGCCATCTTTTGCACCGCCAAAGGTCGGCAGTTTGGTGATTTGCGGGTACTTCGCCGCATAAATCTGGTAGCTGTCAAAATCCGCTTTTGGCAGATCATCACGCCAGCCAATGACGCGCAGGAATGGCGCATCGGTATCGAACGCCGCCAGCAGATAGATCTGTCGGCCTTCACCTAAAATAATACGTTTAACTTCGGATTTGATTTCAACTTTGCGGCCGCTGACATCTTCGACCACGATGGGGGCAGCCAGCGCGCTGTGCGCCAGTGCTAACACGGCCAGTAAGCCCGCGAGACGACTCCATAGGTAATGCATGATTAACCCCGTTAAAGACAATGATTATTATTATCAAATAAAGCGTCAGCATCTTATCTGCTGGCTAAATCGGCGGCAATCAGTTTCTTAGGGTGATTATTAATAAATGGGAAAGAAATCAGACAGAGGGATTAAAGAGTCAGGATGGAGGAACTGGCGACACAGAGTCGCTTGCTCCCCCATCCTGCCCTTCCCCCGCGTAGCAGAGGAAGGGACGATCCCTGCGGCTTTCAGCTGGCAGGGAACGACAGGGTATTACGCGTAGCCGTAGCTCATCAGACGCTGATAACGACGGTTAAGCAGCTCTTCTGTGCTCAGCGCCTCCAGCTCAGCCAAATCTGCCAGCAGTTGCGCTTTCATCGTCTCGCCAATTGCCAGCGGGTTACGATGCGCGCCACCCAGTGGTTCAGGCAGGATGCTGTCGATCAGTTTCAGCTCTTTCAGACGCGGAGCAGTAATGCCCATCGCTTCCGCTGCCAGTGGCGCTTTTTCGGCGCTTTTCCACAGGATGGAAGCACAGCCTTCCGGTGAAATCACCGAATAGGTGCTGTACTGCAGCATGTTGACTTTGTCACCGACGCCAATCGCCAGCGCGCCGCCGGAGCCGCCTTCACCAATCACGGTACAGATAACCGGCACTTTCAGGCCAGACATCTCGCGCAGGTTACGGGCAATCGCTTCGGACTGACCACGCTCTTCTGCGCCAACACCCGGATACGCACCCGGCGTATCGATAAAGGTGATGATCGGCATTTTAAAGCGCTCAGCCATCTCCATCAGACGCAGTGCTTTACGGTAACCTTCTGGTGCAGGCATCCCGAAGTTGCGGCGGATTTTTTCTTTGGTTTCGCGGCCTTTCTGATGACCAATGATCATCACCGGACGACCGTCCAGACGAGCAATACCACCTACAATCGCTTTATCATCAGCGTAAGCGCGATCGCCAGCTAACTCATCAAAGTCGGTGAACACGTTACGGACATAGTCCAGCGTGTACGGACGCAGCGGATGACGCGCTAACTGCGCGATCTGCCATGCGCCTAAATCGGAGAAGATTTTACGTGTCAGTTCAACGCTTTTTTCGCGCAGACGCTGCACTTCTTCATCCAGATTAATATCCAGTTTTTCATCCTGACGGCTAACCGCAGTCAGCGAATCAATCTTCGCTTCCAGTTCTGCGATTGGCTGTTCGAAATCCAGGTAATTAAGACTCATAATAATCCTGTTTTAGTCAAACTCCAGTTCCACCTGCTCCGATCCTACCAGCGACCGCAAATCGTTAAGTAAACGATCGCTGGGCGATACGCGCCACGCTGCGCCAAAACGCAACTTCGCCCGCGCATCCTCTCTCTGATAATAGAGATGTACCGGAATGGTTCCCGAACGATGGGGTTCCAGGGATTGACGGAGACGGTTCAAAAGCTGGTCATCAATTTGCCTGTCCGTCAGCGAGATAGCAAGTCCACGTGCGTATTTTTCACGTGCTTCATCGATGTCCATCAATTCGCGGGCGGTCATCTTAAGGCCTCCGCTGAAGTCATCAAAGCTGACCTGTCCGCTGACGATCAGGATACGGTCCTTCTCCAGCAACTGCTGGTACTTATCCAGAGCATCTGTAAACAACATCACTTCCAGCCGACCAGAACGATCGTCCAGAGTGCAGATGCCAATACGGTTACCGCGTTTGGTGACCATCACGCGGGCCGCCACCACCAGACCGGCTGCCGTGGTGATTTTACCACGTTCGGTCGGGTGCATGTCTTTCAGGCGCGTACCGCCAACGTAGCGCTCAATTTCTTTCAGATACTGATTGATCGGGTGGCCGGTGAGGTACAACCCTAAGGTTTCCCGCTCACCGTCCAGCTGAATCTGTTCCGGCCACGGTGTGATATCCGCGTAGGATTTCTCCACCTGTTCTGGCTCATCCGCCAGTACGCCGAACATATCGGCCTGGCCAATAGCTTCCGCTTTGGCATGCTGGTCGGCGGCTTTCAGCGCATCAGACAGCGCACTCATCAGCGCCGCACGGTGCGGTCCGAGACGGTCAAACGCCCCGGACATAATCAGTTTTTCCATCACCCGACGGTTAATTTTTTTAGTGTCGGTGCGGGCGCAGAGGTCAAACAGCTCGCGGAAATAACCGCCTTCATTACGCGCTTCAATAATCGCTTCAATCGGGCCTTCACCGACGCCTTTAATCGCGCCAATACCGTACACAATCTCACCGTCATCATTGACGTGGAAGTGATACAGGCCGGAGTTAATATCCGGCGGCAGGATCTTCAGGCCCATACGCCAGCACTCATCCACCAGCGAAACCACCTTCTCGGTGTTATCCATATCGGCGGTCATCACCGCCGCCATAAATTCGGCCGGATAGTGCGCTTTCAGCCACAGCGTCTGATACGACACCAGCGCATACGCAGCGGAGTGTGATTTATTAAAGCCGTAACCGGCGAATTTCTCCACTAAATCGAAGATTTTCATCGACAATTCGCCGTCGACGCCCATGCTTTTGGCGCCGTCTTCGAATACCGAGCGCTGTTTCGCCATCTCTTCCGGTTTCTTTTTACCCATTGCACGACGCAGCATATCTGCACCGCCAAGGGTGTAACCGGACAGCACCTGGGCTATCTGCATTACCTGTTCCTGATACAGGATAATGCCGTAGGTCGGTTCCAGCACCGGTTTCAGCGTCTCATGCTGCCACTGAATATCCGGATAAGAGATCGCTTCACGACCATGCTTACGGTCGATAAAGTTATCCACCATCCCTGACTGCAGCGGGCCAGGACGGAACAGCGCCACCAGTGCGATCATGTCTTCGAAGCAGTCCGGCTTCAGACGCTTAATCAAATCCTTCATGCCGCGCGATTCAAGCTGGAATACCGCGGTGGTTTCCGAGCGCTGCAGCATATCAAAACTTTTCTGGTCATCGAGCGGGATGGCCGCGATATCAATCGGTGGTTCGCCGCTTTTCGCCCGGCGCGCGTTAATCATTTCCAGCGCCCAGTCGATGATCGTCAGAGTACGCAGACCGAGGAAGTCAAACTTCACCAGCCCGGCATATTCCACGTCGTTTTTATCAAACTGAGTGACCGGATGGTTACCGCTCTCATCGCAGTAAAGCGGCGCAAAGTCGGTAATTTTAGTCGGCGCAATCACCACGCCCCCGGCATGTTTACCGGCGTTACGCGTGACCCCTTCCAGCTTACGCGCCATGTCGATCAGCGCTTTAACCTCTTCATCTGCCTCATAAATTTCCGGCAGCTGCGGTTCCGCGGCAAAAGCTTTTTCCAGCGTCATGCCCGGATCGGGTGGCACCAGTTTCGAAATACGATCAACAAAGCCGTACGGGTGACCCAGTACACGGCCCACGTCGCGGATAACCGCCTTCGCCGCCATCGTACCGAAGGTGATGATTTGCGATACCGCTTCGCGGCCATACATCTCGGCCACATGCTCAATCACCTGGTCACGTTTTTCCATGCAGAAGTCGACGTCAAAGTCGGGCATCGAAACACGTTCCGGGTTAAGGAAACGTTCGAACAGCAGGTCAAATTCCAGCGGGTCGAGGTCGGTAATTTTCAGCGCATACGCCACCAGAGAACCGGCACCGGAACCACGTCCCGGCCCTACCGGCACGCCGTTATCCTTCGACCACTGGATAAACTCCATCACGATCAGGAAGTAACCGGGGAAGCCCATCTGGTTGATCACTTTCAGCTCAACATCCAGACGCTCGTCATACTCCGGACGCCGCTCAGCACGCACCTGCTCATCCGGGAACAGGAATTCCAGACGCTCTTCCAGCCCCTCTTTCGATTTCATCACGAGGAAATCTTCGGTGCTCATCTCACCGGTCGGGAATTGCGGCAGGAAATATTCGCCAAGGCGGATGGTAACGTTACAACGCTTAGCAATTTCGACGCTGTTCGTCAGCGCTTCCGGGATGTCCGAGAACAGCTCGCACATCTCCTCTTCACTGCGCAGATATTGCTGAGCACTGTAATTACGCGGCCGTTTCGGGTCGTCGAGGGTAAAACCGTCGTGGATCGCCACACGGATCTCGTGCGCGTCAAAGTCGTCCTGCGTCAGGAAGCACACGTCATTGGTTGCCACTACGGGCACACCTTCAGCAATCGCCAGCTCTACCGCGGCGTGCAGGTAACTCTCCTCGTCCGGACGCCCGGTACGGATCAGCTCAAGGTAATAACGATCCGGGAAATGCTCCTGATAAAACGCCAGGCACTGCGAGACCAGCGCCTGATTACCACGCAGCAGGCTTTTACCCACATCACCACGCCGTCCGCCGGAGAGCAGAATAATGCCGTCCTGCAGCTCAACCAGCCAGTCGCGATCAATAATCGGCCCCGCCGCACCATAGCCGCGCTGATAAGCGCGGGAAATCAGCAACGTCAGATTCTGATAACCGGTATTATTCGCCGCAAGCACCGTGATATGGCTCAGCTCATCGCCCATCAGTTCGCTGGCCATCATAAAGTCAGCGCCAATGATCGGCTTAACACCTGCGCCGTGCGCGGTGCCATAAAACTTTACCAGGCCGCACAGGTTGGTGAAGTCAGTAATACCAATCGCCGGCATCCCCAGCGCCGCCGCTTTTTTCACCAGCGGACCGGTCTTAGCGAGTCCATCGATCATGGAGTAGTCGCTGTGGACACGCAGGTGAATAAAACGAGGTTCAGCCATATTGGTTTCCGGCTCCGGTTAACGCGTAAAAAAGACGATTAGCGCAATGCCTGGACTTCAGCGTCCAGCAGGGCATTACGGACTGGCGCAAAACTGCGACGATGGTGTGGCGTCACGCCATGCAGCGCCAGTTTTTCCATATGCAGCGCGGTAGGATAGCCTTTGTGCTGGGCAAAACCGTACTCGGGGAACTGCAGATCCAGCTCCGCCATTTCCCGATCGCGCGTCACTTTAGCAATAATAGAAGCCGCACTGATCTCCGCCACCAGGCTGTCACCTTTCACCACCGCCATCGACGGCATCGGCAACGCCGGGCAACGGTTACCGTCGATCAGCACATAATCCGGTACAATCGCCAGCCCCGCGACCGCACGCTGCATCGCCAGCATGGTGGCGTGCAAAATATTCAGCTGGTCGATCTCTCCCGGTTCAGCACGGCCAAGACTCCATGCCAGCGCATTGGCTTTGATCTCATCATACAGCGCCAGACGGCGCTTTTCAGACAGCTTTTTGGAATCCGCCAGACCAGCGATCGGCTTGGCCGGATCGAGGATCACGGCGGCAGTCACCACCGCGCCAACCAGCGGACCACGTCCGACTTCATCCACGCCCGCGATCAGGTTCGCCTGCGGGTAAATAAATTCAGCCATTTGCCAGCTCCAGCACCGCTTGTGCCGCTTGTTGATCCGCATTCCAGCGGATATGTTCATGCAGCTGATAAAATGCCGCCAGCTGCGCATCACGCGCCGCACCGTCGCTCAGCAAAGGTGCCAGCGCCGCTGCCAGCTGCTCAGGCTGGCACTCAGTCTGCAGCAGCTCTTTGACCAGCTCACGGCCCGCCAGCAGATTCGGCAGCGAGACGTAATCGGTTTTCACCAGCTTTTGCGCCAGCCAGAAGGTGAACGGTTTCATCCGGTAACCCACCACCATCGGGCACTTCGCCAGCATACACTCCAGCGCCGCGGTGCCGGACGCCAGCAATGCAGCATCGCTGGCCACCATCGCTTCACGCCCCTTGCCATCCAGCAAATGCATAGGCAAATCCGGCGCAACCTGCGCTTTGATCTGCTCAAACTGCTCGCGACGGCGTGGATTGACCAGCGGCACAACAATTTCCAGATCCGGCCAGCGCTGACGCAGCAGCAGTGCCGTTTTCAGGAAATCGCCACTCAGCATTTCCACTTCCGCATGGCGGCTGCCAGGCAGCAGTGCTAAACAGCGGGCATCTTCGGCAATACCGAGCGCCTGACGCGCAGCCAGCTTATCTGGCTGCAGTGGCATGGCATCCGCCATGGTGTGGCCGATAAAGCGGCAGGGAACATTAAAACGGTCGTAAAACGCCTTTTCAAACGGCAGGAAGGCCAGCACCAGATCGGTGTTTCGGCCAATTTTGAAAACGCGTTTTTGTCGCCACGCCCAGACAGAGGGGCTGACGTAATGAATCGTGCGAATACCGCGCTGCTTTAAGCGCCCTTCCAGCGTGATATTGAAGTCAGGTGCATCGATGCCGACAAACACATCCGGCCGCAGCGCAGTAAAGCGCTGGGTCAGATCGCGGCGGATCTTCAGCAAACGCGGCAGGCGACCGAGCACCTCAACGATGCCCATCACCGCCAGCTCTTCCATCTCATAGCAGGCTTCACAACCTTCTGCCTGCATCAATGGTCCGGCGACACCGACAAAGCGCGCATCAGGATGAGCCTGCTTTAAGGCGCGGATCAGACCGGCACCAAGAATATCGCCGGAGGTTTCTCCGGCGACAAGGGCAATCGTTAAAGGACGCTTCTGCATGAGTTAACGAATCAGACCCCGCGTGGAACGGGCAAAGAAGTCGTAGAACGGCTGGACTTCAGGATGCTCCTGCGCCAGCTGTTCAATTTCCGGCTTCACTTCGTCCAGTGAACGTCCGCTGCGGTACAGCAGTTTGTAAGCGTTGCGAATCGTGTGCAGCGCTTCCTTACTGAAGCCACGGCGTTTCAGCCCTTCGATATTGATGCCAAATGGCGTCGCATGGTTGCCCTGAGCAATTACATACGGCGGCACATCCTGCGCCACGCCAGAACAACCGCCCACCATCACATGCGCGCCAATGACGCAGAACTGGTGCACTGCAGTCATACCGCCGATAATCGCGAAATCATCAACCGTCACATGACCACCGAGCGTGGCGTTGTTAGCGAAGATACAACGATTGCCGATCACACAGTCATGGGCAATATGCGCATTGATCATCAGCAGGTTATCGCTGCCGATGCGCGTCACATCGCCACCCTGGGTGGTGCCGCGGTGAATGGTGACGCTCTCGCGAATGCGGTTGCGATCGCCAATTTCCACGCGGGTCGGTTCGCCGGCATATTTCAGATCCTGGTTCACTTCACCAATCGAAGCGAACTGGTAGATCTGATTATCTTTGCCAATACGGGTATGGCCGTTCACCACCACATGGGATTTCAGAACGGTACCTTCACCAATTTCCACGTTAGCGCCGATAAAGCAAAACGGGCCAATATGGACGCGAGGGCCAATAATGGCGCCCTCTTCAATCACAGAACTCGGATGGATTACGGCGGTTGGGTCTATCACAGATTAAGCCTCCCGGCTGCGGGCACACATCATGGTTGCTTCGCAGACAATTTTACCGTCAACGGTGGCGACGCCTTTGAATCGGGTCAGACCACGACGGGTTTTCTCGAAAGTGACTTCCATAATCATCTGGTCGCCTGGCACCACAGGGCGCTTGAAGCGCGCTTCATCGATACCGGCAAAGTAGTACAGTTCGCCTGGTTCCAGTTTACCGACGCTTTTAAACGCCAGGATGCCAGTGGCTTGCGCCATTGCTTCCAGAATCAGGACACCTGGGAAAATCGGCTTACCAGGGAAATGCCCCTGGAAAAACGGTTCGTTGACCGAGACATTCTTCACAGCGCGCAGATACTTATGCTCTTCAAACTCGAGCACGCGGTCTACCAGCAAAAAAGGATAGCGGTGTGGTAGTAATTCTAAAATCTCTTCAATTTTCAGAGTATGAGTTTCAGTAGTCAAAATACTCTTCCTGTCCTAAAAAATCCGATGGCATTAATAACACGGCCTGCAAAGATCCGCAGGATCGTCCGCAGGCCGCAAATTCTGTTTCCGTATGTCTGACTTTCCCGGCTTCGCCTATTGTATTTATGAAGCCGGGCAGACGCGGGGTGGTCGCTTAGTCGTCTTTACCAACCTTGCGTTCGATGTTTTTCAAGCGCTTGCTTAATTCATCGATATTCATCACCAACGCGGCAGTCTTACGCCAGGTTTTGTTGGGTTGCAGCGGAATGCCCGAGGAGTATACCCCAGGTTCGGTGATAGGTCGCATCACCATGCCCATCCCGGTCACCGTCACTTTGTCACAAATTTCCATGTGACCATTAATGACGCTGGCACCACCAATCATACAGTAACGGCCAATTTTCAGACTGCCCGCCATGATGACACCACCCGCAACTGCGGTATTGTCACCAATTACAACGTTATGTGCAATCTGACACTGGTTATCTATGATAACACCATTGCCGATCTGAGTGTTATCCAGTGCACCACGGTCAATTGTGGTACAGGCACCAATCTCAACGCGATCACCAATCACCACGCTGCCAATTTGCGGGATTTTCACCCAATTGCCACGATCGTTGGCATAACCGAAGCCATCAGAACCAATGACGGTGCCTGACTGAATCAGACAATGCTCACCGATGCGGATTTCATGGTAAACGGAAACATTGGCCCACAGGCGGGTGCCTGCGCCAATACGGGTGTTCTTACCGATAAAGCACCCAGCGCCAATCACCACGTTATCGCCCAGCTCAACGCCAGACTCGATCACCGCATTAGCGCCGACAGACACGTTAGCGCCAAGTTTCGCCGTCGCGTCAATGACCGCGCTCGGTGCAATATTCTGTGCCGGTTGCGGCGTGGTATCCAACAGTTGCGCCATACGCGCGTAAGTCAGATACGGATTTTTAACGATCAGTGCAGCGCTGTGGCACCACTCCAGATCCGCTTCCGTCAGCACCACGGCTGAAGCCTGACAGCTGGCGAGCTGCTCGCGGTAGCGGCTGTTTGCTAAAAAAGTGATCTGACCGTTCTGGGCGGATTGCATAGAAGCAATGCCGGAGATGGCGATATCGCCATCTCCGTGCAATTCTGCATCCAACTGCTGGGCTAAATCAGCCAGTCGAATTGAAGACATGTCTTATTTAACCTGTTTCAGAACATCAGCAGTGATGTCTTTAGCGTTAGTTGCGTAAGCAACTGCGTTCGCATCAATAACAACGTCGTAACCTTCGCTGTCAGCCACTTTCTTCACAGCATCCTGGATACGGCTCAGGATTTTGTTACGTTCTTCGTTCTGGCGACGGCGGTTATCCTGCTCGAATGCCTGAGCTTTAGAAGCGAAAGCTTCACGCTGCGCCATGATGTCTTTTTCCATGCTGCTGCGTTCGCTAGCTTTCATGGTTGAACCGTCGCGCTGCAGACGCTGCATTTTGGTTTGCAGATCACGCTCCTGCCCCTGCAACTCAGTCGCACGGCCTTTGAACTCATTCTCCAGCTGCTTGGCAACTGTCGCACGCGCCGGTAACTGTTGGAAAATGCTGGAAACGTTTACCACTGCAATTTTGTCAGCAGCCTGAGCGCCAGCTGAAACAGCTAAAGCAAGACCCAGACCTGCGGCACACAACAACTTTTTCACTATAAACTCCTTACCATCACCGTTTGTGTCACAGACACATGTTTTCCCTGCCACCGCCAGCTCGCAGGCTGCCGTCTGGCAAGGCGATACTTACTTGTCTCGCTTCCGTGCGCAGTACATTACCAGGTTTTACCGATGTTGAACTGGAATTGCTCTGCCTTATCTCCATCATACTTTTTAACCGGCTGCGCGTAGGAGAACACCAGTGGACCCAGTGGTGACATCCATTGCAGCGACAGGCCAGCAGAAACACGGATATTGTTCGGCTTGCTGTAGTCAGGAATCCCCTCAGCCAGCGTCTCAGAGGTGTTTTCCCAGTTGGTATCCCATACCGTACCGGCATCCACAAACAGCGAAGTACGTACTGAGTTTGAATACTTCTCGCTGAGGAATGGCGTTGGCGTAATCAGTTCTGCACTGGCGACCGCCATCGCGTTACCACCGACTGCATCGTCAGAGTTACACAGCACCACACCCGTACCGGAACAGTAAGACGAGTTGTTATTGTAGTACGCCGCTTTTGGACCGATGTTGTTCGAACGGAAACCACGCACCGTGCTGGAACCACCGGCGTAGAAGTTCTCGTAGAACGGCAGCTCTTTACCGCTTAAGCCCGCGCCATAACCCACTTTGCCACGGCCCAACAGTACCCAGGTACGATCGTCATTGATCGGCATATACTGCTGGGTGTCCAGCGTCACTTTGTAGAAGCTGTTGTCCGATCCCGGAATCGTCACCTTACCATTCAGGTTGGTACGGTTACCGGCCGTTGGGAAGAAGCCACGGTCCAGGGTGTTGTACGTCCAGCCATAGTTAAAGGTGAAGTCGTCAGCAGAGAAGTCTTTGCCCGGCTCCTGGCCCATCGACTCCAGATAACGCCACATGGCGATCTGCGGCTGCATATCCGACAGGTCGTTATGCACATAGCCGAGACCCACACGCAGGGTGTTATTCTCGTTGATAGGGAAGCCCAGCGTACCATCGACACCATAACTGCGGTTGGTATAGTCGGACAGGTCCGCATCATCCGCTTTAAAGTCGTTATAGAAAATACGCCCACCGAGGCTGACACCATCCACCGTGAAGTACGGATCGGTCAGAGAGAACTCAGCATAAGTCTGGTAGTCGTTTTTGGTGCCGCTGATGCCCACGGTATTACCGGTGCCCAGCCAGTTTTCCTGCTGCACGCCGACCTGGAAGCTGACACCGCTCTCAGTGCCGTAACCAATACCGAAGTTAAAGGTACCGGTATTACGCTCTTTCACCTTGTACACCACATCAACCTGATCGGTAGTGCCAGGTACGCGCTGGGTATCCGTATCCACGGTTTCAAAGTAACCAGTACGGTTCAGACGCTCTTTACCCTGCTCAACCAGGTCGCTGCCCAGCCATGCACCTTCCATCTGACGCATTTCGCGACGCAGAACGGAATCTTTTGAGGTGTCGTTACCTTCGAAGCGCACTTTACGCACGTAGTAGCGGTTACCCGCATCGACGTTAACATGCAGCTTCACGGTTTTATCCGCATCGTTGATTTCCGGCTGGGTTACCACACGCGGGTAAGCATAGCCGTAACGACCGAACATTTTCTTGATGTCATCTTCCATGCGGGTGACTTTCGCGCCGTTATACAGCTCGCTCGGCTCGATTTTGGTCAGACTTTCCACTTCCGCAGAGTGACCCGCCATGCTGCCGTTCACCACCACGCCAGAAAGCTTGTACTGATCGCCTTCGGTGATGTTAACAGTGATATAAATGCCTTTCTTGTCCGGCGTCAGACTGACCTGCGTGGAATCGATATTGAAGCGCGCATAACCGCGATCCAGATAGAAGCTGCGCAGGGTTTCAAGGTCGCCCGCCAGTTTCTGTTTCTGGTATTTACGATCGCCGACCACGTTCCACCACGGCACTTCGTCGCGCAGCTGGAAACGGGAGATCAACTCTTCAGAGCTGAACGCTTTGTTACCGACCACGTTGATCTGCTGGATCTGCGCAGACACGCCTTCGGTGAACACCAGTTTCAGGTCAACACGGTTACGTGGCAGTGGCGTCACCACCGCTTTCACGCTGGCGCTGTATTTACCCACGCTGTAGTAGAAATCTTCCAGCCCTTTCTCGATGGACGAGATGGTGGTGCGGTCGAGGGCTTCCCCCACGCGCACGCCAGACGCTTCCAGATTCTGCTTCAGCATGTCCTCTTTCACCGCTTTGTTACCGGCAAAAGTGATACTAGCAATGGTTGGACGCTCTTTTACCTGCACGATCAGCGTATCGCCGTCACGCAGTACCTGCACGTCTTCGAAGTTTCCGGTGGCGAACAGGGCGCGGATGATATTACTGATGTCTTCATCAGAGACGGTATCACCAGGGCGCACGGGCATGCTGAGCAAGGCCGCACCGACGGCAACTCGCTGCAGTCCTTCGAAATGAATGTCCTTCACTACGAACCCGTCTGCACCGTATACGGTGGCGCTGCTAAACAGCAGCGACGCTATGAGCAACTTTTTCATCGCCATCGTTGTTATGCGTTCTTCCTAACACGTCCCGTGCCTGCAGGCGCCTTGCGGCGGTTACAGGCGTGAGAAATCATTGAATAGTGCAAGCCCCATTAACAGCACCAGCAAAATTGAGCCGATACGGTAGCTGAAGTCCTGAACTCGCTCGGACACCGGTCCTCCCTTGATCTTTTCGATCGCCAGAAAGAGCAAGTGCCCACCATCTAAAACCGGTAACGGGAACAGGTTAATTATCCCAAGGTTCACGCTGATTAGCGCGAGGAACATCAGATAATAAATTACCCCGTACTCTGCTGACATCCCGGCGCCCTGCGCGATCGAAATCGGCCCGCTCAGATTATTCAGCTTCACATCACCGGTGATCAGCTTGCCAAGCATGCTGACCGTCAGCTTCATCAGTTGCCAGGTTTTCGCCGTGGCCTCACCAATTGCGGCAAACGGTCCATACTGACGCACCGTCTTATATTCGTCTGGCAGAGGCAGCACGCGTGGTATCACGCCGGCAAAACCTTCCGCACTGTTGCCCGGTTTCTCCGCTGGCGTCAGGTTCAGCCTGATGACTTCCCCTTCCCGCTCAACGTCCAGCGCAATCGCTTTACCCGGATTATCCCGCACCAGGGTGGCAAAATTTTGCCATTGCCCTAACGGCTGACCATCGACTTTAACGATCCTGTCGCCCGCTTGCAAACCTGCTTCACTGGAAGGTGAGCCCGCCTGCACTTCAGCCAGTACCGATTCAATCTCTGGTCCGCGCGGCCGGATACCTAACGACACCACCGGGTCCTGCCTGTCAGGCTCGAAGTGCCAGTCGCGTAAATTAAGCGTCCTTTCCGTGGTCTGTGCAGAACCGAATGGCGCGACGCTGAGGGTCGTCTGGTCATCGCCAATTTTCCCCACCAGCGCCATGCGTACAGCTTCCCAGTCAGGCGTTTCGATACCGTCGACTGCTTTTAGTTCCATACCTGGGGCAATTTGCGCTTCCGCCGCCACCGAACCGCTCAGAATTTCGCCAACAACCGGACGAACACCAGGGACTCCGTGGATAAACACCAGCCAGTAAGCAAAGATGGCGAAAATAAAGTTGGCGATGGGACCGGCGGCAATGATCGACGCACGCTGCAGCACGGTTTTATTGTTGAAGGATTGGTGGCGCAGTTCAGGCGGCACGCTTTCCACTCGCTCATCGAGCATCTTGACGTAGCCGCCCAGCGGAATCAGCGCAAGCACATATTCAGTGCCCTGACGATCGCGACGTCGCCACAGCGCCTTGCCAAACCCGATCGAAAAACGCTCCACTTTCACACCACAGCGGCGCGCCACCCAGAAATGGCCAAATTCGTGCACGGTGATTAACACGCCCAGCGCGACGATAAAAGCAGCAAAGCTCCACAGCACACTTAACATGGCAACGGCGTCCTCTATAGGGTTCTGAACACCAGCAACAGCAGGCAGGCAAATACTGGCACCGCTGCCGTCAGGCTATCGATACGGTCGAGAATGCCACCGTGACCCGGGATCAGGTTGCCGCTGTCTTTAATACCGGCTTCACGCTTGAACATACTTTCGGTCAGATCGCCCAGCACCGAGGCCAGTGCCGCCGTCACCGAGCACACCAGCAGCGCGACAGGTTCCACACTGAGCGGTGCGAAGTTGCCGAACAGCACGGAAATCAGCGCCGAAGTCAGCAAACCGCCAAAGAAGCCTTCCCAGGTTTTGCCTGGCGACACTTTCGGTGCCAGCTTGCGTTTGCCAAACAGGCGACCAAACATATACGCGCCGGAATCTGCGCCCCATACGAGGACCATCACATACAGCAGCCACCAGGCACCCGCGAAGTGATCCAGTTCGTAGTGATAGTAACGTAATGCCAGCATGCCCCAGAAGAAAGGCACGATAGTCAGAATACCGAAGGCCAGGCGCAGGAAACGTGACTGACGCCAAAGAGACGCCGACGCCGGATAAAACAGCACCAGCACCAGCGCCGCGAGCCACCAGGCGAGGGATGTCCACAGCCACAGGCTGATTGCCGGCAACTGTGCATCATGGACAGGGAGCGACTGCGCCATCACGGCGAGCAGCACGCCGCAGATCGCCGCCAGGGAGAGACGCTGAAAACGCGAGGTAAAGCCAGCAAACTGGCCCCACTCCCATGCTGCCAGCATGCAAACCACTAAAGTAATGATCATAAAGCCTGATGGCGGCAGCAGGAACAACGCTGCGATCACCAGAGGTATCAGTATGAACGCTGTAATCAGACGAGACTTCAGCAAATGTTACCCCCAGTGCGCTCAGGCGCCACCAGGTGCTGCGCCGCCAAACCGGCGCTCTCGGTGAGAGAAAGCATTCATTGCACCTTCAAAAACTTGTTCATCAAAGTCAGGCCAGAGAACATCCGTAAAGTAAAACTCAGCATAGGCCACCTGCCACAGCAGGAAGTTGCTGATACGGTGTTCTCCCCCGGTCCTTATTACCAGATCCACTGGCGCCAGTTCGTTCAGACAAAGATGCTGCGAAAGGGTTTCTTCTTCGATTTGATCGGGACGAAGCAATCCTTCCTGCACCTGTTCGGCAATCTGTCTGACGCCGTGAATGATATCCCAACGGCCGCCATAATTCGCGGCAATGTTGAGAGTTAATCCGTTATTTTGTTGAGTAAGTTCCTCTGCGCGACGAATACGCTCTTGTAGACGTGAGTTAAACCGGCTGATATCACCGATAATTCTCAAACGAACATTGTGCTTGTGCAGACTTTTTACTTCGCTGTCGAGCGCCCAGCTAAAAAGCTCCATCAGCCCCAACACCTCCTGTGGCGGACGGCTCCAGTTTTCACTACTGAAGGCATAAAGCGTGAGTGCCTCGAGCTTATTACTCACAGCGAAACTGACGGCACGACGTACCGACTTCACTCCCGCTTTATGACCGGAGATGCGCATTTTGCCCTGATTCTTTGCCCAGCGACCATTGCCATCCATAATGATGGCCACATGGCGGGGGCCAGTCCCGGGTTGGTCATCGGTTTTTAATAGATTTTCGGACGACATAACGCGTAATTATTTCCTTTAATCAGAAATACAACGGCCTCTGAATACTCTGCACGCTGGCGCAAAAAAGCCGTGTTCCACACGGCTCTCTGCAGGCGCTGCTTTACTCAGCGCTAGCCGGAGACTATACCATTTCCGGCCGCGCGAACAAATAGCGGCTCCGCAAATCGTTGAATTAGCGACTGACGACAAAGCGCGGCAGCAGATCCTGCGCAGTGGCACGCGCCTGCTGATCGATAGCCAGCACCGCCTCCACACTGTCCGGCTCAGCACAGGAAAGCCCAGCCAGCACCGCCGCATTGATGGCGGCAATATCAGTGAAACGAATCTGCGTTTGCAAAAATGCCGCAACGGCAATTTCATTCGCCGCATTGAGCGCGGTGGTCGATGCTTGTCCCTGCTTACAGGCATCCATTGCCAGTTTCAGGCAAGGGTAGCGTGCAAAGTCAGGCTCAGAGAAGGTGAGCGCCCCCATACGGGTGAAATCCAGCGGCGTTACCCCGGCTCTGACGCGTTGTGGCCAGGCCATGGCATGGGCGATCGGCGTGCGCATATCAGGAGAACCCAACTGCGCAATCACACTGCCATCCCGGTAACGCACCATGGAGTGGATCACCGATTGCGGGTGCAGAATCACTTCCATCTGAGCATCAGTCGCATTAAACAGCCAGCGGGCTTCGATGTATTCCAGACCCTTATTCATCATGGTGGCCGAATCGACGGAAATTTTACGTCCCATCGACCAGTTCGGATGCGCGCACGCCTGATCCGGTGTCACACAGTGCAGTGTGTCCAGCGGCGTGTCACGAAACGGGCCACCCGATCCCGTGAGAATAACGCTGTCAATGCCGTTATCCCTGAGGTCAGCGTAACCCAACTGCTGCTGGATGGCAGCAGGTAAACTCTGAAAAATGGCGTTGTGTTCGCTGTCGATCGGCAGCAGCTGCGCCCCGGAATGACGCACCGCATCCATAAATAAGCGGCCGCAGGTGACAAGCGCTTCTTTATTGGCCAGCAACACCGTTTTCCCGGCGCGAATCGCCGCCAGCGTCGGCAACAGGCCGGCCGCACCAACAATCGCCGCCATCACCTGATCCACATCCTCCAGCGCCGCCAGCTCACAGGCGGCCTGCTCACCAGCCATCACTTCGGTGGCGATATTCAGGGCGCCCAGCTGCTGGCGCAGCGCCTGTGCGGAGGCTTCGTCACTCATACAGGCATACGCAGGACGAAACTGCTGGCACTGCTCCACCATTTTCGTGACGTTACGCCCGGCGACCAGCGACTTTACCGCATACAGATGAGGATTTTCACGCACCACCGCCAGAGTACTGACGCCAATGGAACCGGTCGAACCAAGGATGGTCAATTGCTTCATGTTTTGTTCTGCCTGAGGGCCAATGCCTGCCGCATTGACGTATCAAAATGCAAAACGCCGCCAGATCCGCCATTCTGCTGAAGGGGATCTGGACGGCGTTTCAACGGCGCATATTCCCGTCATACTTCAAGTTGCAGATGCGTTGGCTTCATCCGCTCACCCCAGTCACATAGTTATCTATGCTCCCGGGGACTCGCGGACTCGCCGCCTTCCTGCAACTCGAATTATTTAGGGCATACAGGAATCAGAATTCCATCAGTTCCGCTTCTTTTTCCGCCAGCGCGGTATCGATCTTCTTGATGTAAGCATCGGTCATTTTCTGGATATCATCCTGTGAACGACGCTCTTCATCTTCACTGACTTCTTTGTCTTTCAGCAGTGCCTTAACTTTGTCGTTGGCATCACGACGCACGTTACGCACGGAAACACGTCCCTGCTCTGCTTCGCCGCGCACCACTTTGATCAGGTCTTTACGACGCTCTTCCGTCAGTGGTGGCAATGGCACACGAATATCCGTGCCTGCTGAACTTGGGTTCAGACCCAAATCAGAGGCCATAATCGCTTTCTCCATCGCCGCACTCAGAGAACGGTCGAAGACGTTGATTTTCAGCGTACGGGAATCTTCTACGGTGACGTTAGCCAGCTGACGCAGTGGCGTCGGCGTACCGTAATACTCCACCACGATACCATCAAGGATGGAAGGAGAAGCGCGGCCAGTGCGCACTTTGCTGATATGGTTTTTGAATGCTTCAACGCATTTATCCATGCGCGTGTCAGCATCTTTTCTGATGTCGTTAATCACGTTGGAACCCTTGGATTCTGGTTACCAGGCAGGCCTCAGCAAGGAAGGCCCGTTTAAATAATCCTGAATGGAGCGCATGACTTCGCCGCGCGCCCCCAGAATATACCCTATTTTATGCCCTGACTGATATTAATGCGTAATCAGCGTGCCTTCTTTTTCACCCATCACGACGCGACGCAGTGCGCCCGGCTTGTTCATATTGAACACGCGGATAGGCAACTGATGGTCGCGCGCCAAGGTAAAGGCCGCCAGATCCATCACTTTCAGCTCTTTATCCAGCACTTCAGCATAGGTCAGCTGCTCGTACAGAGTGGCATCCGGGTTTTTCACCGGGTCGGCAGAGTAGACGCCGTCAACTTTGGTGGCTTTCAGCACCACATCGGCTTCGATTTCGATACCACGCAGGCAGGCAGCAGAATCGGTGGTAAAGAACGGATTGCCAGTACCGGCGGAGAAGATCACCACGCGGTTGTTACGCAGCAGGCTGATCGCTTCCGCCCAGCTGTAGTTGTCGCACACGCCGTTCAGCGGGATAGCAGACATCAGGCGCGCATTGACATAAGCGCGGTGCAGCGCATCACGCATTGCCAGGCCATTCATTACCGTTGCCAGCATCCCCATATGGTCGCCGACCACACGGTTCATTCCCGCCTGCGCCAGACCAGCACCGCGGAACAGGTTACCACCGCCGATCACCACGCCCACCTGAATGCCGAGCTCGACCAGCTCTTTCACTTCTTGCGCCATACGATCAAGCACGCTTGCGTCGATACCAAAGCCTTCAGCACCTTGCAGTGCTTCGCCACTCAGTTTTAGCAGGATACGTTGATATACAGGTTTTGCATTGGTAGCCATGGTCATTTTTCCTGGAAGCTAGCATCAAATTGGAGACGTTTTCCCTGAATAATTCGCGTTGCAGGAAGGCGGTAAGCCTGCAAATCCCCGGGAGCATAGATAGCTATGTGACCGGGGTGAGCTGGCGCAGCCAACGCACCGGCAACCTGAATTATGACGGGTAAAATCTGATGTATCATCCGCTTAGACAACATAAATTGCTATTGGGATGAGACTGAAAAGCGTGGCCCTAAATAGAGCTTCATTTGCCCTCAGTCATTAGCGTTACAGCAAGGCGCGAGCGAATGAATCCCGATGCGCTGGCATCAGCCAGTGATTCGGGTGAGTGAGCGCAGCAACGCAGCTGTAGCGTCAAAGACGACGGGCAAAAAAGAGCCGCCCTGAGGCGGCTCTTTTAAAACCATGTCTTACTGCTTAGACATGGCAGCAACTTCTGCTGCGAAGTCGGTTTCAACTTTCTCGATACCTTCGCCCACTTCAAAGCGGATGAAGTTGATCACGTCAGCGTTTTTCTCTTTCAGCGCCTGACCAACAGTTTTAGCTGGATCGATTACGAAAGCCTGACCGGTCAGAGAAACTTCGCCGGTGAATTTCTTCATACGGCCTTCAACCATTTTCTCTGCGATTTCTTTTGGCTTACCAGACTGCATCGCGATGTCCAGCTGTACCTGGTACTCTTTCTCAACCACTTCAGCAGACACGTCTTCTGGCTTAACAAACTCAGGCTTGCTTGCCGCAACGTGCATAGCAATCTGCTTGCTCAGCTCTTCGTCAGCGCCTTTGGTAGAAACCAGAACGCCGATACGAGCACCGTGCTGGTAGCTGTTCAGCTCAGCACCGTCCAAGATAGCAACACGACGGATGTTGATGTTCTCACCGATTTTCGCAACCAGTGCTACGCGTTCTTCTTCGAACTGCGCTTTCAGAACTTCCACATCAGTAACTTTGCCCGCGACAGCAGCATCAACCACTTTGTCAGCAAACGCCTGGAAACCAGCATCTTTTGCTACGAAGTCGGTCTGGCAGTTAACTTCAACGATTACCGCGAAGCCGTCAGCGATTTTGGTTTTGATCACGCCGTCAGCAGCAACGTTGCCTGCTTTCTTAGCAGCTTTGATCGCACCAGATTTACGCATGTTCTCAATCGCCAGCTCGATGTCGCCAGCCGCTTCAGTCAGCGCTTTTTTGCAGTCCATCATGCCTGCGCCAGTACGCTCACGCAGTTCTTTTACCAGTGCAGCGGTAATTTCAGCCATTCCAGAATCCTCGATTCGTCTCAGGGTGCGTATACACTCGCAGAGAGTTGTTGCGGAAAATTTACTCTGCCCCGCTTGCCGGTTCGGCCAGCGTGACAGACTTGGATAAAATAAAGGGGCCTGAGCAGGCCCCTTACAGATCGTTATCTGATTTCTAAGGGCTCTGTAACGAGCAAACCTTATTATTCAGCTTCAGCGAAGCTCTCTTCAGCCTGCTCAGCGATGTTCTGAGAGCGACCTTCACGTACAGTGATAGCCACTGCAGTCAGGTACAGGCTTACAGCACGGATCGCATCGTCGTTACCAGGGATAACGAAATCAACGCCATCTGGATCAGAGTTAGTATCAACAACCGCAAATACTGGAATACCCAGGTTGTTGGCTTCTTTGATTGCGATGTGTTCGTGATCAGCATCGATTACAAACAGTGCATCCGGCAGACCGCCCATATCTTTGATACCGCCCAGGCTGTTTTCCAGCTTGGCCAGTTCACGAGCACGCATCAGTGCTTCTTTCTTGGTCAGTTTGTCGAAAGTACCGTCCTGAGACTGAGTTTCCAGATCTTTCAGGCGTTTGATGGACTGACGAACAGTTTTCCAGTTAGTCAGCATACCACCCAACCAGCGGTGGTTAACGAAGAACTGGTCGCAGCTCAGAGCTGAATCTTTCACCGCTTCGCTTGCAGCGCGCTTAGTACCAACAAACAGGATCTTACCTTTGCGAGATGCGATCTTGTTCAGTTCCGCCAGAGCGTTGTTGAACATTGGTACGGTCTGCTCAAGGTTGATGATGTGAACTTTGTTACGTGCGCCGAAGATGAATGGCTTCATTTTCGGGTTCCAGTAACGGGTCTGGTGACCGAAGTGAACACCAGCTTTGAGCATATCGCGCATGGAAACAGTTGCCATGATTACCTCTAAATAAATGTATGGGGTTAAGCCTCCACGTATCCCCTACAACCGACCCTGTTACAGGCACCCCGGCGTACGGTGTCGATACGTGTGTGTTATTTACACATAGTGAGATTTATGCGTTTCCTGTCCGGCATTATCTGTCGTACAGAGAATCGTCGGCGCGCTTTATACCATAAAGTCACCGGTGACGCCAATAATTGTTCAGTCGCCCGCCGCGGCACAAACTGCATTTGGCACGGCCTGGGCAGGCTGTTAACATTGCACCACTAGCATCATTATTGTCGAAAATGACGACAACAACGGACAAAATTAATGGCAATTTCTATAAAAACCCCGGAAGAAATCGAAAAGATGCGCGTCGCTGGTCGTCTGGCAGCCGACGTGCTGGAGATGATTGGACCTTACGTCAAACCCGGCGTCACGACAGCAGAGTTAGACCGTCTGTGCCATGAGTATATTGTCAATGAGCAGCACGCGGTTTCCGCCTGCCTCGGCTATCACGGTTTCCCAAAATCGGTGTGTATTTCTGTCAACGAAGTGGTGTGCCACGGCATCCCGAGCGACGAAAAAGTGCTGAAAGACGGTGATATCGTCAATATCGACGTCACCGTCATTAAAGACGAGTATCACGGCGATACCTCAATGATGTTTATCGCCGGCAAGCCGACCATTCAGGGTGAACGACTGTGCCGTGTGACGCAGGAAAGCCTGTACCTGGCGCTGCGGATGGTGAAGCCAGGCATTCGCCTGCGTACCCTGGGCCGTGAGATCCAGAAATTTGTCGAGGCGCAGGACTTCTCCGTCGTACGTGAATATTGCGGTCACGGCATTGGTAAAGGCTTCCATGAAGAGCCGCAGGTGCTGCACTATGACGCGGATGATGGCGGCGTGGTGCTGCAGGCAGGCATGACCTTCACCATCGAGCCGATGGTCAACGCCGGTGATTACCGTATTCGCAGCATGAAAGATGGCTGGACCGTAAAAACTAAAGATCGCAGCTTGTCCGCGCAGTACGAGCATACTATTGTGGTGACAGAAAACGGCTGTGAAATTCTCACGCTGCGTAAAGACGACACCATTGAAAGAGTGCTGGTCAACGAGGGCTAATCCCTGCCCGTGACGCAACGTAAACCGAGCCGGCGCCAAAGCCGGCTTTTTTATGGCCGCAACCTTCCCCCCACAGAGAGAGCGCAGATGAGCAATAGCGTGACAGAACAAATAAACAGTGGGCTGCGGGTATCCCCCCTCCAGTGGGATGACGCGCAATTGACACGTGAAATCCTTAAACAGCATCTGGATGTGTTTAACCAGTCGCTGGCCGATGCATTCGATGCCGGTATAGCGGCCGAAGAGTTAATCGCCGCACGTACCAAATTTATTGATCGGCTGTTGCGCCGTCTGTGGCGTTTCTACGGCTTTAAGGCCATGAAAGATATCGCACTGGTCGCGGTTGGTGGTTATGGACGCGGTGAACTGCACCCGTTGTCTGATATTGACGTGCTGATCCTCAGCCGCGCGCCGCTCGATGAGCATGCCGCTCAGCGCACGGGCGAACTGATTACGCTGTTGTGGGACCTGAAACTGGAAGTCGGCCACAGCGTGCGCTCGCTGGCTGAGTGCCTGCAGGAAGGGCTGTCTGACCTGACCATCGCCACCAATCTGATCGAATCACGTATGCTGACCGGCGATGTCGCGCTGTTCCTCGAAATGCAGAAGAACGTGTTCAGCGACGGTTTCTGGCCCTCCGCCGACTTTTTTGCCGCCAAAATCAACGAACAGCAGGAGCGCCATACCCGCTACCACGGCACTAGTTACAACCTGGAACCGGATATCAAAAGCAGCCCGGGTGGCCTGCGCGATATCCACACCCTGCAGTGGGTGGCACGTCGTCACTTTGGCGCCACCTCAATGGAAGAGATGGTCGGCTTTGGCTTCCTGACCCGGGCCGAATGCCATGAACTGCTGGAGTGCCAGTGTTTCTTATGGCGCATTCGCTTTGCCCTGCATCTGACGCTGACGCGTTATGACAACCGTCTGCTGTTTGACCGCCAGCTGAATGTGGCGCAGCGCCTCAATTATCAGGGCGAAGGCAACGAGCCGGTCGAACGGATGATGAAGGATTTCTACCGCGTCACCCATCGCATCAGCGAGCTGAACCAGATGCTGCTGCAACTGTTTGATGAAGCGATTCTGGCGCTGGGTGCAGATGAGAAGCCACGCCCGATTGATGACGATTTCCAGCTGCGCGGCAGCCTGATCGACCTGCGTGATGAAACCCTGTTCGAACGCCAGCCGGAAGCGATTGTGCGCCTGTTCTACACCATGGTGCGCAACCAGCATATCACTGGCATCTACTCCACCACTCTGCGCCAGCTGCGCCATGCCCGCCGCAACCTGAAAGCGCCACTGTGTACCATTCCACAGGCGCGCCAGCTGTTTCTGTCGATTCTGCGCCACCCAGGGGCAGTCAGCCGGGCGCTGGTGCCGATGCATCGCCACAGCGTGCTGTCGGCCTATATGCCGCAGTGGAGCAGCATCGTCGGGCAGATGCAGTTTGACCTGTTCCACGCCTATACCGTTGATGAACATACCATCCGCGTGCTGCAGAAGCTGGAAAGCTTTGCTGATGAAGCGACACGTCCACGCCATCCATTGTGTGTGGAACTGTGGCCACGCCTGCCGCAGCTGGATTTGCTGCTGATGGCGGCGTTGTTCCATGATATCGCCAAAGGACGTGGCGGCGACCACTCAATTCTCGGCGCGCAGGACGTGCTGGAGTTTGCCGAACTGCACGGCCTCAATTCGCGTGAAATGCAGCTGGTTGCCTGGCAGGTGCGTCATCACCTGCTGATGTCAGTGACGGCGCAACGCCGCGATATTCAGGACCCGACGGTTATCCAGCAGTTTGCCGAAGTGATGCAGAATGAAAACCAGCTGCGTTATCTGGTGTGTCTGACGGTAGCGGATATCTGCGCCACCAACGAAACGTTGTGGAACAGCTGGAAGCAGAGCCTGCTGCGTGAACTGTTTTTCGCCACCGAAAAACAGCTGCGTCGCGGCATGGACAACAGCCCGGATCTGCGCGAACGCGTGCGCCATCACCGTCTGCAGGCGCTGGCGTTGTTGCGGATGGACAATATCAATGAAGAAGCCCTGCACGATATCTGGAGCCGCTGCCGCGCGGATTATTTCCTGCGCCATACGCCTAACCAGCTGGCATGGCACGCGCGCCATCTGCTGCATCATGATCTGACACAGCCGCTGGTGCTGGTCAGCCCGCAGGCCACCCGCGGCGGCACCGAGATCTTTATCTGGAGCCCGGATCGCCCATACCTGTTTGCCGCGGTCGCGGGTGAACTGGATCGCCGTAACCTGAGCGTGCATGATGCCCAGATCTTTACCAGCCGCGATGGCATGGCGATGGATACGTTTATCGTACTGGAGCCGGATGGCAGCCCGCTGTCGCCGGATCGCCACCCGCTGATCCGCCAGGCGCTGGAGCAGGCGATCACCCAGACCACCTGGACACCACCGCGTACCCGCCGCCAGTCGGCGAAACTGAAGCACTTTAACGTCGATACCGCCGTCAACTTTTTACCCGGCCACACCGACCGCCGCACTTATATGGAACTGGTGGCACTGGATCAGCCCGGCCTGCTGGCGCGGGTGGGTGAAGTGTTCGCCGATTTAGGCGTCTCGCTGCATGGCGCACGCATCAGCACCATCGGCGAACGGGTGGAAGATTTATTTATTCTCGCCAACAGCGATCGTCGCGCACTTGATGGCGAATTATGCAATGTGTTGCAACAACGGTTGACAGAAGCACTTAATCCAAACGATAAAGTGTGACCGAGATTTACTTTTCGATTCTCCGAAGCCCGTTATTCCCCCTCCCCCACCTGTGGTGGGAGGGTTGGGTGGGGAAATACGCGTCAACGATCAGGCGTGTATTATCCCCCATCCTCACTTTCCCCGTGATTCGGGGGAAGGGACTGTTCCGGGGAGATGTTTGACCATTACAGGATTTGATACAGGAAACGTTACCTCATGCAACAATTGCAGAATGTTATTGAAGCGGCTTTTGAACGCCGTGCCGAAATCACGCCAGCCAACGCCGATACCGTTACCCGCGAAGCGGTGAACCAGGTGATCAGCCTGCTGGACAGCGGCGCCCTGCGCGTAGCGGAAAAAATCGACGGCCAGTGGGTCACCCACCAGTGGCTGAAGAAAGCGGTACTGCTCTCTTTCCGCATCAATGACAATCAGGTGATTGATGGTGCAGAGAGCCGTTACTACGACAAAGTTCCAATGAAATTTGCCGGTTACGACGAAGCTCGCTTTAAAAACGAAGGCTTCCGTGTGGTGCCGCCAGCAGCCGTACGTCAGGGTGCGTTTATCGCCCGTAACACCGTACTGATGCCGTCTTATGTCAACATCGGTGCTTATGTTGATGAAGGCTCCATGGTGGACACCTGGGCAACCGTTGGTTCCTGTGCACAGATCGGTAAAAACGTGCACCTGTCTGGTGGCGTTGGCATCGGTGGCGTACTGGAGCCGCTGCAGGCAAACCCGACCATCATCGAAGACAACTGCTTCATCGGCGCGCGTTCTGAAATCGTTGAAGGCGTGATCGTGGAAGAAGGTGCGGTGATCTCCATGGGCGTTTATATCGGCCAGAGCACCAAAATCTACGATCGTGAAACCGGTGAAGTTCATTACGGTCGCGTACCAGCAGGTTCCGTGGTGGTTTCCGGCAACCTGCCATCCAAAGATGGCAGCTACAGCCTGTACTGCGCGGTTATCGTGAAAAAAGTCGACGCCAAGACCCGTGGCAAAGTGGGCATCAACGAACTGCTGCGCACCATCGACTAATTCCTCTGCGGGCCACATCCTGTGGCCCGTAATTTTTTCTTTACACTTTCGTTTTTCCCGAGTTGTTTTGCGCAACGAATAAACAGATGCGTTTGTTTATATTCCAGGCGATAATCCGCGCCAGTTAAGCGCAGGCCGCTCTTCCGCATGCTTTTTTAATTTTCACATATACTCAGCTGAGTACGGGACGAGCAAATACGCGCGCAGCCGAATTCACATTTTTCCGCAAAAGGAATCAAGACTATGTACGATAATTTGAAGAGCCTCGGTATTACCAATCCCGACGATATCGACCGTTACAGCCTGCGTCAGGAAGCCAGCAACGACATTCTGAAAATCTATTTCCGCAAAGATAAAGGCGAATTCTTCGCCAAAAGCGTGAAATTTAAATATCCGCGCCAGCGCAAAACCGTGGTCGGCGACAGCCTCGGCCAGGGTTATAAAGAAGTACAGGAAATCAGCCCGAATCTGCGCTATGTGATTGATGAGCTGGATCAGATTTGCCAGCGCGACCAGGTGGAAGTGGACCTGAAACGTAAGATCCTCGACGATCTGCGCCATCTGGAGAGCGTGGTCTCCAACAAGATCACCGAGATTGAAGCCGATCTGGAAAAATTAACCCGTAACGGCCGTTAATCTGCACCACGGGCGGACATCGTTCCGCCCGCCTCTTGCTCAGGGTTGCTCATCCAGCTGCAACGCCACATACAGCAACAGCCTGTCGTCAAAGTTACTCAAATTTAGCCCCGTCAGTTCAGAAATACGATTCAGCCGATACTCAAGGGTATTACGGTGAATAAACAGCGCTTTCGCCGTGGCGGAAGGCTGGACGTTATTACTGAACCAAGAAATCAGCGTGCGCCGCAACAGGCCATTGGTGTCCAGCGCCTTCAGCTTCGCCAGTGGGCGTGATAACTCGTTCGCCTGCCAGCCGCCACGCAGACTGTCCAGCAGCACTGGCAATACCAGATCCTGATAAAAATAGCTGCGCTGATCCGGCATACGCTGCTTACCGACCAGCATGGTGGTATGCGCAGTGCGGTAGGAGCGAGCAATACTGCCGGGCCCGGTAAAGTAATTGCCCAGTGCAATACGGATACGCAGATGACCACTCTCCTTCATCCGCGACAACAGTTGCTCAACGCGACGGCGGTGATCGTCCTGATCGTGACGGCCATGGGCATTCAGCGCCGGTTTCAGCACCACCATCTCGGTCAGTGAAACGATAGCGATCAGATTATCGCGTTCCGGCGTGGTCAGCAGGGTTTGCAGCTGTTGCAGTTCGGACATCGCACTGTCGACACCCAGCTGACCGCTGTCCACTTCCACCACCGCCACCACACGCGGCTGATTGAGGTCAATACCCAGCCGCTGCGCCCAGTCGGTCAGCGCTGGCGTCAGAGTTTCGTTGCGGATCAGGTTCAGCACCAGCTCTTCACGCAGACGGCTGTCCTGCGCCAGCATATGCAGCAGACGCGCCTGTTCCAGCATCATTTCCGCTGTCATACACACCAGCTCGCCATAGTGGCGCAGCGCGACCGGGTCACCCGTCAGGCCGATGACGCCGACAATCTCGCCGTCAATACGCAGCGGTAAATTGACCCCGGGACGCACACCGTGCAGGTGTTTCGCGACCGCGTCATCGATATCCACCACACGCGCCTGCGACAGTGCCAGCAATGCACCTTCGTGCATTTCCCCAATACGTTCCCGATCGCCGCTGCCCACAATTCGGCCCCGTGCGTCCATCACGTTGACATTACTGTCAATAATTTTCATCGTCCGGGCGACGATATCCTGGGCGAGGCGGGCGTCGAGATGATAGGTGGCCATCAAACACTCCTGTAATGCATAGGGATATTCAGCATACCGGGGAGTCTGAGGCGAAACATTGTGCAAACGCACAGAGCTGTGCATTAGCTGCAAAAATTGCGGGGAACATCACATATGGAACGAGGAAGAAGGAAAAACGTGCCGCGGCCGGAGCCGCGACACGTCAGAGGTTTACTGCATTACCAGATAGATAGAACTGTCGCCACGCAGAATATTCAGCGCCAGCACAGAAGGCTTGCTGTCGAGGATTTTACGCAGCTTGCCAAGGTTAGTGACCGGCTGCTGGTTCACACCAAGGATCACATCATCCTTTTTCAGACCGATACGCGCCGCCGCCGTATTTGGCTTCACGCTGTCAACCTTCACGCCTTTCTGACCTTTGACTTCCGCATTACTCAGCTCAGCACCTTCAATACCGGTGTAGATATTGCCGGACTCTACTTTGTTCTGCGTACTCTGTTGCAGTTCCACATTCACCGTAACCGGTTTGCCATCACGCAGCAGGCCGAGTTCCAGTTTGCTGCCGACAGGCAGCGTGCCGATTTGCGCACGCAGCGCCGAGAAGCTGGAGATCGGTTTCTTATTGATTGAAACCACCACATCGCCCGCTTTAATCCCGGCTTTCGCCGCTGAGGAGTTTGGCAGCACCTGGCTGACAAAGGCGCCGCGCTGGGCATCCACCTTCATCGCTTTCGCCAGTTCGGAGTTCAGCTCGGTGCCCATAATCCCCAGCTCACCGCGTTTCACCTGACCGAATTCCACCATCTGCGCCGTCAGGTTTTTCACCATATTACTCGGGATAGCAAAGCCGATACCGATATTGCCGCCATCCGGCGCCAGAATCGCGGTGTTAATCCCGATCAAATCACCGTTCAGATTAACCAGCGCACCACCGGAGTTACCACGGTTAATTGCCGCATCAGTCTGGATAAAGTTTTCATAGTTCTCGACGTTCAGGCCGCTGCGACCCAGCGCCGAAACAATCCCGGAAGTCACGGTTTCGCCGAGACCATACGGGTTACCAATCGCGACGGTGTAATCGCCGACGCGCAGATCGTCGGAATCCGCCAGCTTAATCGCCGTCAGATTTTTAAAGTCCTGCAACTGGATCAGCGCAATATCCGAACGCGGATCTTTGCCAATCACTTTGGCATCGTATTTACGGCCGTCGCTCAGCTGCACCTGAATTTTGGTGGCGTTATCCACCACATGGTTGTTGGTGACGACATAGCCTTTCGTGGCATCAATCACCACACCGGACCCCAGCGCACGGAATTTCTCCTGCTGAGTATTATCCCCCCCTTCCTGCCCTTCACCGCCACCGCCCTGACACATCGGTGAGCTCTGGAAAGGCGAGCCGTCCTGACAGAAAGGCGAATTATCACCAAAGAATTGCTGGAATTGCTGTGGTAAACGTGGCGTACGCACCGTGGTGCTGCCTTCCACATTAATACTCACCACGGAAGGCATCACTTTTTCCAGCATCGGTGCCAGACTCGGCAGTTGCTGGCTGGAGGAGGATGCCGTTTCAGCGGCACTGGCCGTCACTGGATTCATCGCCATACCCAGGCTCAGAGCCAGTGCACTCAATACTAAGGTTGCTTTTTTCATTCGTTGGTTTCTCGTCTCTGACAATGAAGCAGACCATTGCTGTGGTCACGATGGTAAGATTAATTTTTTAACGCGAAGTTCATGTTTAAGTATTTGGTAATGGTAAAAATTTATGCTCAATCTTTACAAAACTTCGCGCAGCAAAAGTTACTCTACCGCCATCAGTCGACGATATTCATCCCAGGCATACAGATCGGTCATGCCACTAATATAATCCTGCAGTAAGCGGGCACGATAATAACGTTCCCACAGCAGGCGCTGGTACTTATGTTCCACAATGATGGTACGCATTTTGTATTGATAGGCTTTGCGGTGTTTGGTGGAAAGCTTATGGAACAGCCGGGTTTCAATTGGCCGTCCTTTCAGGAAATCCTCATTCATCAGCGTGGTGAAATCCTCATAACTCAATTCCAGCAGCGGCTTATAAATATCCAGCAGCCCCTTCATCACGCGATAACCCTGCAGCTCCAGCTGCTCGACTTCGGAATGATTAAATACATGCTTACGCGCCACCGCTTTAAATATCGCCAGTAACCGCCCTTCGTCACCTTCATCTTCTAACAATGCATGATTGAAATTGCCGGCGAAAATCGCGTCCAGATTCTCCACAAAGCGTTTAACCGCGTAAGCCACCAGCACATTCTGTACGCTGACGCGCAATGACATAAAGAATTGGTCGCTCTTGCTGCGGAAACGTCCGCTGCCATTGGCCATTTTCCAGGCATAGCCGACAGTACGGGAAAACGCATCGCCAGTACGCGATTTTCCCCATGCCTGCTCAAGAAATTCATACAGCGCATCAACATTAAATATCGCTTTTTCCACCGCATCATCGAGGTCAGCAATACAGTAAGAAATATCGTCCGCCGCTTCCATAATATAGGTCAGCGGGAAACGATGATGTTCGTCAATATGCGTCGCCGCACGCAGCTCGGCAATATACTCCTGCTCGGAAAGATAAAAACCGGGCTTTTTCATTAATACGCTGTACTGCGCCGGTTTCTCACCATGCCACCAGGCAGGCGCGGTATATTTTAAAATGCAGGCAACCTGCGCATAAGTCAGGTTCAGTTGCAGCAGCGAATGCACCAGGCGAATCGCCTGCGCATTACCTTCAAAATGGCACAAGTCCTGGCGAATCATCGCATTCAGTTCATTGAAGGCCGCACGTTCCTGTTCGCCGGACAGGTCGCAATTCTGCGGATTCACCAGCTGGGCAGGCAAATTATCATGAAACCAGTCGTTAATGGCTGACTCGCCAAAATGACCAAACGGCGGATTGCCCACATCATGCAACAGGCAGGACATCTCCACCAGGCTTTCAAATGCGCCCGCGAAATCATTCAGGCCATATTGTTCCAGCCCGCCGTTCGATTTCAGCGTTTCAATAATTTCTTTGGCGATATAACGTCCGGTTTGTTGCACTTCCAGCGAATGGGTCAGCCGTGAGCGCACAGCCGCATTACGCTCCAGCGGGAACACCTGGGTTTTTTGCTGCAGACGGCGAATCGCCGCTGAATTAATAATTCGCCCGCGATCGCTTTCAAAATGGCGGGTAATATTATATTCACCCACTGGTGGCTCTTCACGGTTATTGTATGGCCGCTGGAAACTGATTTTCTTCCTGAAATTAATCTCTGCCATAAATCCTCTCACCAGGTGTGTGAATATTATCGGGGCAACCGTGATAAACTATGCACCACTTTAACTCATCAAATCCATACCTCAAGCGAGCCCTCACTATGAAAGCAGGCATCATTGGTGCAATGGAGCAGGAAGTTACCCTGCTGCGCGACAAAATTGAAAACCGTCAGACTCTGACGCTGGCGGGCTGTGAAATTTACACTGGCACCCTGAATGGCGTGGATGTCGCGCTGTTGAAATCCGGCATCGGCAAAGTCTCTGCGGCGCTGGGCACCACCCTGCTGCTGGAACTGTGCAAACCTGACGTGATTATTAACACCGGCTCTGCGGGCGGCCTGGCCCCGACGCTGAAAGTCGGTGATATCGTGGTTTCTGATGAAGTGCGCTACCACGATGCTGATGTCACGGCCTTTGGCTATGAACCCGGCCAGATGGCGGGCTGCCCGGCGGCGTTTGCAGCGGATGAAAAACTGATCGCCGCAGCGGAAACCTGCATCGCGAAACTGAACCTGAACGCGGTGCGTGGCCTGGTGGTCAGCGGCGATGCCTTTATTAACGGCGCAGAACCGCTGGCGCGTATCCGCAATACCTTCCCGCAGGCGATTGCCGTCGAGATGGAAGCCACAGCAATCGGTCATGTCTGCCACCAGTTCAAGGTGCCGTTTGTGGTAGTACGTGCCATCTCTGACGTTGCCGATCAGGAATCTCATCTCAGCTTCGACGAGTTCCTCGTGGTGGCCGCGAAGCAGTCATCTCTGATGGTCGAAACCCTGCTGAACCACCTGAGTGGCTAAGCGTCTCGCCACCCTGCTGTTGCTGCTGGTACTGTCTGGTGCAGTGCTGGCGGCAATCGCACCGCGTGTTATCACCCTCGCACCGCAGCTTACTGAACTGGCGTTTGCCGCAGGCATTACGCCGGTTGGGGTGAGCACTTACTCCGATTATCCACCCGAAGCGCAGACGCTGGAGCAGGTCGCCAACTGGCAGGGCATCAATGTCGAGCGTATTCTGGCGCTGAAACCGGATGTGGTTCTGGCATGGCGTGGTGGCACGCCTGCCCGTCAGGCAGAGCAGCTACAGGCTCTCGGTATCCATATTGTCTGGCTGGACCCGCAGTCGATTGACGACGTGATTGCCAGCATACGCCAGCTGGCAAAGTGGAGTGCACAACCCGAACTGGCGCAGCAGCATGCCGATGAACTGGTGCAACGCTTTGCGGCGCTGCGCCAGCGTTATGCTCATCCGCAACGGCAAAAAGTGTTTCTCCAGTTTGGTATGCAACCCCTGTTTACCGCATCGCAGGCCACGCTGCAAAACCAGATCCTGCAGCTGTGCGGCGGCGACAATATTTTTGCCGACAGCCGCGTGCCCTGGCCGCAGGTCAGCCGCGAGCAGGTACTGATGCGTCAGCCGCAGGTGATTATCATTACCGGCGATGCCTCACATATCCCGACGGTGCGCCAGTTCTGGCAACCGCAGCTCAACGCCACCATTATTTCTCTCAATGAGGACTGGTTTAGTCGTGCCGGACCGCGTATTATTCTCGCTGCTGAACAACTTTGCAGCAGTTTGCAATCCCCGTTGTAATTCGCGCCACAGGTGCGTTGGCTGCGTTACTCGCACCGGTCACATAGGTATCTATGCTCCCGGCGACTCGCAGCCTTGCCGCCTTCCTGCGACACGAATTCTTTAGGGGATACAAAAAGCATGTAAAGGCGGCTTAAAAATTGATTAAAGATTCAGCAAAAATTGCCGTTAATCAAAAATGACGCTGAGGGAATTGTTATTCTCGCGGCGTTTTTTTAGTTGCGCGATTGCGCATTTGTAACACCAGGAAAAAAACATGAAAGCCGTTATCATGGCCTTAGGCCTGTTGATGGCGGGTCAAGCCTGTGCAGCCGCAATTACTGGCAGCATTGGGGTGAAGCTGGTGATCTATTCACGTTGTGAAGTGAATGGTAACGTCAGTGGTAGCCAGAAAATGCCGCAGGTGGATTGTGGACGTCAGTTATCCGCCCAACCGAAGGTGACCGAAAGCAAAACCGTAGTGAATAACAAGCAGGAACAGCGACTGGTCACTGTTGAATGGTAAGTAAGGGGCGAAGAGCAATCTTCGCCCTTTTTTCATCTCAGATACTGAACGACGAGCCGCAACCACAGGTGGTTTTTGCGTTCGGGTTGGTTACCACAAAGCGTGAGCCTTCCAGTCCTTCAGTGTAATCCACCGAACCGCCGACCAGATATTGCAGACTCATTGGGTCCACCACCAGCGACACACCCGCTTTTTCGATGGTCATATCACCATCATTCATTTTGTCGTCAAAGGTGAAGCCATACTGGAAACCACTGCAACCGCCGCCGGTAATATACACGCGCAGTTTCAGGTCCGGATTGTCTTCATCGGAAATCAGGTTTTTCACCTTTTTTGCTGCCGCATCAGTAAATTGCAGAGGCAGTGCTGCTGCTACATCGTCACTCATTTAAACACTCCAGTAATGCAGGCAGGCTGTCGCCTGTCAGGTCATTAGTTGACCAATTATTTAGTTATTATCTACCAGCCCGATAGCACGATCAAGTATTGGCCCCCGGCACAGCATGTACAGATTGTGCTGCCTGCAGCTGTTGCTGCCTTGCTAACGTGCGCGCCAGCAGCGAAGAATACAAGGGTTTCCCCCCTAAAAATTGCGCCAGCAGCGTCGCCCCCAGACAGGTAATAATCATCGGCAGAATCAGCTGATAGTTATCCGTCATCTCCAGCACCAGCACAATACCGGTTAATGGCGCCCGCACCGAGGCAGCAAACAGCGCGCCCATCCCCGCGATAGCAAAGGTGCCAGGCTGCAATCCCCATGCGGGAAACAGCATCACGCTGGCGGTGCCAAACGCCGTGCCCAGCAGCGTACCCAGCGCCAGCATGGGGGCAAAAATACCGCCTGGCGCACCGGAACAGAAACAGAGCAATGTCGTGATCATCCGCGCGAGAAACATAAACAGTAGCATCCCGACGGTATATTGCCCGGCGGTTGCCAGCGGAATCAGGTTAAAACCGCCACCCGCTGCCGCAGGCAATACCAGCGATAACACGCCACAGCCCCCGCCCAGCAATGCGCCCATCGCCAGTGCTTTGCTCATCCGCCCGCCATGCAGTTTCTGGAACAGGTCCTGAGTGCGAAAAATCAGCTGATTAAACAGCACACCAATCGCACCAATGATCATCCCCAGCAGCAGATAGAGCCACAAGGTATGCACCGGCGCATTGCTGAGTTTACCGACATCAATCACCGCCTGCTCGCCATTAAACAGGCGGAAAACGATGCTCGACATAATCACACCAATAAATACTGCCTTAATGGAGATCAGACTGTAGCGGAACTGCAGACGCATCTCTTCTATAACAAACAGAATCCCCGCCAGTGGCGCATTAAAGGCTGCGGAAAGCCCGGCAGCCGCGCCGGTTGCCAGCAGTGTGTGGCGGGCTTCTGCGCTGCGCAGACGCAGCAGATCCAGCACCATGCGGCCAATATTACCGCCGAGCTGTACCGTTGGGCCTTCACGCCCCAGCACCATGCCAGCCCCCAGGGTGCCCATGCCACCGATAAATTTCACCGGGATCACCCGCCACCAGCGTACCGGGCGCAGTTCTTCCAGCGCACCTTCAATCTCAGGAATGCCGGAACCCGCCGCTTCCGGGGCAAAACGCCGCACCAGGAAATAGCCCACCAGCGCCAGTAACGCGGAGAGGAGAAAAGCCAGCCACAGGTTATTACCTGCGTCAGCAATCGTCGCTAAACGCATTGCCTGTACCGCATTCACCGCTTTCTCAAACGCCACACCGACCAGCCCGGCCAGTGCCCCCACTATACCGGCCACCAGCAGAATCGCTGCCGGGGTTTTATCCTTGCGCAGCAACAGGCGCAGATAGTCACCGCGTCGCGCCGGCACTACCGACAGCTGTTCGGTGGAATCAGGGAGACTCATATCAGCTTCATTTGTCAGGAAATGTATAGCGGTATGATACGCACCCGATACGGCAACGTCCTGTATAAAATCCTTTCTGTCTGTATCAATCTTGCTGAGCGCCTTTCAACCGGACGTTATGTTCCCTAGAATAGTGGAGATTTTTCTTAATGTATGATTCAGGAGCCCGATCCATGAGTAAGTCTGAAAACCTGTATGCCCAGGCGCAAAAGTTAATCCCCGGTGGTGTTAACTCTCCGGTGCGTGCATTCACCGGTGTCGGCGGCGTACCGCTTTTCGTTGAGCGTGCTGATGGCGCTTACCTCTATGATGCGGATGGTAAAGCGTATATCGACTACGTCGGCTCCTGGGGTCCGATGGTGCTGGGTCATAACCACCCGGCAATCCGCAACGCGGTGATTGCCGCAGCGGAGCGCGGTCTGAGCTTTGGCGCACCAACCGAGATGGAAGTGAAAATGGCTGAGCTGGTGTGCCAGCTGGTGCCAACCATCGAAATGGTGCGCATGGTGAACTCTGGCACCGAAGCCACCATGAGCGCCATTCGTCTGGCGCGTGGCTTTACCGGCCGCGACAAAATTATCAAATTTGAAGGCTGCTACCACGGTCACGCCGACCATCTGCTGGTGAAAGCCGGTTCCGGTGCGCTGACGCTCGGCCAGCCAAACTCACCGGGCGTACCGGCCGATTTCGCCAAACATACGCTGACCTGCACCTATAACGATTTGTCTTCCGTTCGCGCGGCGTTCGAACAGTCTCCGACCGATATCGCCTGTATTATCGTTGAACCGGTGGCTGGTAATATGAACTGCATTCCGCCTCAGCCTGACTTCCTGCCAGGCCTGCGCGCACTGTGTGACGAGTTTGGCGCGCTGCTGATTATCGATGAAGTGATGACCGGCTTCCGTGTGGCACTGGCGGGTGCGCAGGCGCATTACGGTGTGAAACCGGATCTGACCTGCCTGGGTAAAATCATCGGCGGCGGTATGCCGGTGGGTGCCTTTGGTGGCCGTCGTGATGTGATGAACGCGCTGGCGCCAACCGGCCCGGTATACCAGGCGGGCACCCTGTCCGGTAACCCGATTGCCATGGCTGCCGGTTTTGTCTGTCTGAGTGAAGTCGCCAAAGCAGGCAATCATGACACCCTGACCGCACTGACCACGCAACTGGCGGAAGGTCTGCTGAACGCCGCAAAAGAAGAAGGTATTCCGTTAGTGGTGAATCACGTCGGCGGCATGTTTGGTCTGTTCTTCACCAATGACGACAGCGTGACCTGCTACCAGGATGTGACCCGTTGTGACGTGGAACGCTTTAAGACATTCTTCCATCTGATGCTGGAAGAAGGCGTGTATCTCGCCCCTTCTGCCTTTGAAGCGGGCTTTATGTCGCTGGCGCACACGCCGGAGGATATTGAGAACACCGTGGCGGCAGCCAAACGCTGCTTCGCGAAACTGTAAGCGGACACCCCCTCCCCCACAACGTGGGGGAGGGCTGGGGAGGGGGAGCTAACGACTCCATTTCTGAGCCAAAAGCTCCCCCATCCCAACCTTCCCCCGCCTGGCGGGGGAAGGAGCAATACCCTCAGCTTTTCCGCAACAGATACACAAAGTAAGGCGCACCAAAGAAGGTCGCCAGCAACCCTGCCGGGATCTGATCCGGGAACGACATCATCCTGCCACACCAGTCAGCGAACACCATCAGCACCGCCCCTGACAGCGCAGCTATCACCAGTTGCGGCAACGCGCGACGGAAGCCGAGCATACGTGCCATATGCGGCGCCATCAGACCAATAAAGCTGAGCGGGCCGATGGTCAGCGTGGCAGCAGCAGTCAGTGCCGCAGACAGTAACAGCAGCGCCAGACGCGACGGTGTCAGCGCCATCCCCACCGCCCGCGCGGTAGCGCCACCCAGTGGCAGAATGGTCAGCCAGCGTGCAGCAAGCGGAGCAATAGCAATCAGCACCACCGCCACCACCACCGTGCGCAGCGCCTGAACGCCATCCACCTGATAGGTCGAACCCGACATCCAGGTGAGGACACTGGCGGTACGCGGATCGCCACTGGCGAGGAACAGCATTAACAACGTGGTAAATGCAGTACTGAGCGCCATCCCGGCCAGCAACATCCGCTGCGGCGAAAAACCACCACGCGCGGAGACCAGCATGATAATCAACAGCGTCACCGCCGCGCCCAGACTCCCCGCTGGCAGTGACCAGCCAAACGCGCCACCGCCCGGCACAATAAACAGCATGATCACCACACCAAACGCTGCACCACCGCTGATACCCAGCACTTCCGGGCTCGCCATCGCATTGCCCGTCAGGCGCTGGATAATGCATCCGGCCACCGCCAGCATCACGCCCGCCGCCAGAGCGGCAATCAGACGCGGACCACGCCACGGCAGCAACTGCTGCCACATCTCGCCACTGACCCATTGCCAGCCCGCCGCATTGCGGCCAAAGGAGAGCGCGACCGCCACCATCAGCAACAGCACGCCCAGAGCCAGCAGCGCCCACCACACCACGTTATGGCGTTCGGCAGGGACATTATCGCCCTGATCCAGCGCCGGTGGCACCGAGCCGGTACGCAGACGCGGCAGCAGCCACAGCAGCAGTGGTGCGCCAATCATCGCGGTCACCGCCCCCGTGGACACTTCCAGCCAGACACCCGTCAGCCACTGCACGCACTGATCCGCCAGCCACAACAGCAGCGCACCAATCGCAGGTGCCAGCAGCATTCGGCTGAGCAGGCGACGTGCGCCGAGCATCCGCGCCAGTAATGGCGCAAACAGGCCGATAAAGCCGACAATGCCCACCGTGCTGACCAGTTGCGCGCTAAGCACAATCGCCAGCGCCAGCGCCGCAAAACGCGCCAGTCCCAGCGCCAGCCCGAGGTTTTTCGCCACGCCATCATCCAGCCCCATCAGCGTCAGCGGCCGCAACAGCAGCAGCGCCAACGCAAAGGCAATCAGCAGACGCGGCCACAGCAGCAGAACGTTACTCCAGTCGAGCTGGTTTAACGCGCCGGTTCCCCACAGGAAGGTGCTTTGCAGCTGGTCGTGGTTAAAGATGGCGATAATCTGGTTCACCGCGCCGCAGTAAAGGCTCATCACCAGACCGGCAAGGATCAGTGTCACAGGCGACAGACGACGTCCCCAGGCGATACCGAAGACCACAGCACCGACCAGCAGCGCACCAATCAGCGCGGCAATTTGTGGTGTCAGCAGCGCCCCGGCAGCACCTGACAAAGTCACAACAGTAATGCCGAGCTGCGCGCCAGAGGCCACGCCAAGCGTAGTCGGTTCCGCCAGCGGATTACGCAACACCTGCTGGAACAGCAAGCCTGCCAGCCCCAGTCCCGCCCCCACCAGCAATGAAATTGCCAGCCGCGGCAGCAGGCTGTAGTGGAATACCATCTGAGTGACATTGCTGCTGTCCGGGTTCAGTAACGCAGTACGCCACTGCGCCAGTGGTAACTGGTGCGCCAGGTTATAGCCCGTCAGCGCCAGCGTCGCGAGCAGCAGGCTCAGCAGCAGTACGGTGGAGAAACGATGATTTCGCGACATCATGCCTCCCCCAGCGCATTTTCAATCACGCGACACAGGTGCATCGCGGTCAGCGTCGCGCCATAGAACCAGACGGCAGGCGCGCGCTTAAAGCGCTGCTGACGGACAAAATCGAACGATTGCCACAATGGCGATGCCGCCACCTGCGCCATCAGTTTATCATCGTCATGACCGAAGCAGATGACATCAACATCCCTGATGGTCGCCAGCCGCTCAAGCCCCACCACCGAACTGCCCCAGAAGCCGGTCTCTTCCTGCCAGGCATTTTCCATGCCCAGCAGTTCCAGCACTTCATGGAACAGCCCTGGCCGGCCAAACACCATGGCATGATGGCTGTCGAGTAATGACATTAACAACACCGGTCGCTGCTCGCGCAGGCTAAGTCGCACGCGCATATTAGCGATAAAAGTATCGAACTCCGCCAGATGTTGCGTGGCGCGTTGTTCAAGCCCGAGACGTTCGCCCAGGCTGATCACCGCATGACGTGCCGCGTTCAGCGGCTTGCCATCGTCGCCGCTAAAGACAAAGCCCATCGACGGCGCAATACGCGCCAGCTTCTCCGGCGAGGCATTATCCCGATAATAGAGGATTAACGACGGTTGCAGCTGGGTCAGCAGCTCGAGATTGGGCTCCGTGCGCAGGCCAAGATCCACGGTATCCGCCGCCAGTTCAGGCTTGTTCACCCAGATGCGGTAGTTATGAATTTCCGATACCGCCATCGGCATCACGCCCAGCGCCAGCAACGGTTCGACAGGTAACCAGTCCAGCACCGCAATGCGCTGGAGGTCAGGCACGGGCTGTCCAGCCCGCACCGATAAAGGAAGCCACAAGGGAGAAGTGGCCATAGCCGCCAGCAAACGGCGGCGCAGGTAATCCGGCATCAGAACATCCTGTAATCAGTAAACGAAGCTGACGGGAGCGCCGCCTTGCGGATGCGGCAGAATGCCCATTGGAATGCCGTAAATTTTTTCCAGCACCTCACCATGCATAATCTCATCCGGCGCGCCCTGAGCAATCGCCTCACCACCGCGCAGCGCCACCAGATGATCGCAATAACGCGCAGCCATATTGATATCGTGCAGCACCGCAATCACCGTCAGTCCGCGCTGATGGCTTAAGCGCTGAATTAACGCCAGCACATCCACCTGATGGGCGATATCCAGCGCTGACGTCGGTTCATCAAGCAGCAGGCAGCGGCTGTTTTGCGCCACCAGCATAGCGATCCAGGCGCGCTGGCGCTCACCGCCTGACAGGCTGTCCACCAGCCGCTGGGCAAACGGCTTTAACCCCACCAGCGCAATCGCTTCTTCTACACGTTCACGATCTTCCACACCGTAACGCCCTAATGCGCCATGCCAGGGATAGCGACCAATCGCTACCAGTTCACGCACCGTCATCCCTTCCGCTGCGGGCAATTGCTGTGGCAGATACGCCACCTGGCGGGCAAAGGTCTTGCTGTTCCAGTCGCCAACCGGCGCATCATTGAGCAATACCCGGCCACCGCTGGCGGCATGGTGGCGGCCGAGCATTTTCAGCAGTGTCGATTTGCCGGAACCATTGTGACCAATCAGACCCGTCACCTTCCCGGCGGGGAAAGCCAGGGAGAGCGGATGGAGCAGCGTGCGGCCGGGAACGGTAAAGCTGACGTTATCCAGCGTGAAAGTTGTATCCTGGGTGTGCTGAGCTTGCATGGCTGTCTTCAACATTATTGGCGGACGCAGTAAACCGCGCCGGATTAAACATTAAGTTCGATAACAAGATCCCACTACGATAACAGATGTGAATGTAAACGATAATTATTATTAGAAAGGAGTAAGGTCAGGCGAGGAGATAAGGTGATGAAAGAGGATTGCCTGCGGCGCTGAGGTGAATATGGGAATAATCCCTTCCGCCACATTGTGGGGGAAGGCTGGGATAGGGGGAACTGCCGACTTCTGAACTGACTGCTCCCCCACCCTAACCCTCCCCCACGATGTGGGGGAGGGGATAGAGCGTGGATAAACGTTAAAGCGGATGCCGCCAGCAACATTAATTGCCGCCGAACATATCCTTAATCCAGCCGGCCACGCCATCCGCATCCTTCTGCTCTGACTGTGGCTGTTGCTGTTGTTGTTGCTGCTGCTGAACCTGCTGTTGCTGCTGCTGACACAGCGCACTGGCATCGGTGGTCCACACTGGCAGGGTGCGCCAGCTGCTGGCGCCGCCGCAGACAAAGTTACCGGAGTAATCGACGCTCATTGCCGCGATATCTTCCGGCGGGGTCAGCAACAGCGGCATCGGCGTCTGGTTTGCCAGATAACGGCTGTAGATCTGCATTGCACCGGAGGCGCCATACAGTTTGGTCGGCTGGTTGTTATCACGGCCAATCCAGGTGATCGCCACCTCTTTACCGTCAATACCAGCAAACCAGCTGTCGACCTGGCTGTTCGTAGTACCGGTCTTCGCCGCCAGATGCGCATTCGGGTATTTCGCACCCAGTGCTCGCGCGGTGCCGTGATCCGCCACCTGCTGCATGGTATACAGCGTCAGATACGCGGCCTGTGCCGGTACTGCGCGTTCCGCCTGCGGGAAGCTCTGGTACAGCACGGTGCCATCTTCCGCAATCACCGAACGCAGTGCCGACAGTGGTGCACGGTTACCGCCACTGGCGATGGTCTGGAATGCCTGCGCCACTTCCACTGGCGTCAGGTTCAGCGCACCCAGCAACATTGCTGGCATCGGCTGCAACTGATCTTTCGGCGCGCCCAGTTTGCTCCAGGTATCAATCACCTGTTGCAGACCCAGCGTCATCCCCAGGTTCACCGTCGGCACGTTCATCGAACGCGTCAGCGCATCCACCAGCATCACCTGGCCGCTAAACTTGCGGTCATCGTTCTGTGGGCTCCACACCTGACCATTCGGCTGCTTGAGCGAAATCGGGTTATCGGCGATCCAGCTGTTCAGGCGGAATTTATCCGGCTGGCTCAGTGCTGTCAGATAGGTCGCGGGTTTCGCCAGCGAGCCAATCGAACGGCGCGCCTGCAGTGCACGGTTATAACCGGCGAACTGCGGATCAGAACCCCCGACCATCGCGCGCACTTCGCCACTGAAGCGATCCACCACCACCATCGCGGTTTCCAGATCATTCAGGCCACGCTGTTTACGCAGTACCGGGATGCCCTCTTCCACTGCTTTTTCTGCCGCATCCTGTGATACGGAGTCCAGCGTGGTGAAGATTTTCACCCCGGAGAGATCTTTCACCTTGTCGCCCAGCTTCTGCTGCAGCTCATTACGCACCATCTGCATAAAGGCAGGCTGCGGGGTGATCACGCCACCTTTCGGCTGCACGCCCAGCGGCCGTGCGCTCAGCATGTCGTACAGCTCCTGGTCGATGACATTCTGCTGCTGCAGCAGACGCAGCACCAGGTTACGTCGTTCCAGCGCCAGCTTCGGATTACGCCATGGGTTATACAGCGATGCCCCTTTCACCATCCCCACCAGCAGCGCCTGCTGGTCGAGGCTCAGTTCATCCACCGGACGACCAAAGTAGTACAGGCTGGCCAGCGGGAAGCCGCGGATCTGATCGCTGCCGCTCTGACCGAGATACACTTCGTTCAGATACAGCTCAAGGATGCGATCCTTGCCATAACGCGCATCCATAATCAGCGCCATATAGGCTTCATTCGCCTTACGCCACAGTGAACGCTCGTTGGTCAGGAACAGGTTTTTCACCAGCTGCTGCGTCAGGGTACTGCCGCCCTGCACTGCACGCCCGGCGGTGATATTGGCGACAAACGCACGACCAATCGAGTACAGGCTGATGCCATCATGCTCATAGAAGTGGCGGTCTTCCGTGGCGATCAGCGTATCCACCAGCAGGTCCGGGAAGCCAGAACGCGGCACAAACAGACGCTGTTCACCATTCGGCGATTGCAGCATGGTGATCAGGCGTGGATCGAGACGGAAAAAGCCGAAGTCACGCCCGTTGTCGAGGTTTTTAATCTCGCTCAGCGCGTTATTGGCAAAGGACAGACGGGCGCGGATCTGCCCTTCTTTGCTGTCCGGGAAATCAAACGGACGACGGATCATCTCAATGCTGTTGGCCTGCACCGTGAACTCGCCGGGACGGGTCATGCGCGTCACCTGACGATATTGTGTGCCTTCCAGCAGTGCGATCATCTCCTGCTTGTTGTAGGACATACCCGGCTCAAGGCTGACCATGCGGCCATACACCGTGGCTGGCAAATCCCACACTTTGCCGTCAATACGGCTGCGGATTTGCGAATCGAGGTATACGCCGTAAATCGCCATTAGCACGATAAACACCAGCAGCAGCTTGATAAACAGCCCCAGCCAGTCTCTTCTCTTCTTACGCGGCATCAGTTCCGGCTCCTCGTCATAATCGTCATCATCCTGATAATCGTCATAATCGTCCTCGTCGTACTCTTCTTCCCTGCGGCGACCTTTTACCGGCTTACGTGGCGGCTTAGGCTGTTTCCCTTTACGCCCAATAGGTTCGCGATCATTCCCAGACATTCGTTTCATTTCTCCAGGGATTGCCATCGGCAACGCCGACTACTCTGTTCCTGTTCTGCATTACGGAGTAGTAGAACCTTCCGAAATGCAACGTGTTCAATGGCCATTCAGGACGGCGGGGAAAACTTTTTCGTCCGTCGTGTTGGCAGGGTATTGGCCGGGTCGTCCGGCCAGAGATGTTTCGGGTAACGCCCTTTCATCTCTTTCTGCACCTCGGTGTACGCACCGCGCCAGAATGCCGCCAGGTCACGGGTGATTTGCAACGGACGCTGGGCTGGCGACAGCAATTCCAGTACCAGCGGCACCCGTCCGTCGGCAATGCAGGGATTGTTTGCTTCGCCGTACATCTCCTGCAGGCGCACTGCCAGTACCGGCGGCAGGGTCGCGTCATAACGCAGCGGCAGACGACTTCCGGTCGGCACAGTGTAATGAGTTGGCAGCGCACTATCCAGCCGCTGACGTTGAGTCCACGTCAGGAATTGTAATAATGCGTTGGCAAGGTTAATTTGCCGCAGCCCTTTCAGGTCCTGCACGCCCGTCATGGCAGGCAACAGCCAGCGATCCAGCGTCGCCAGCAGGGTCTGATCGTCACTGGCGGGCCACGCCTCCTCCGGCAGCCACTGCGCAGCGCAGACCAGCCGCATACGCAGTTGCTCCGCTTCCGGCGTCCAGCAGAGCACCTCCAGCCCTTTTTCGCGCACCCAGTTGAGCATCGCGGCATGGAGTTCTTCCGGCTGCGGTTTCGCCAGCGGTTGCGCCTGCAACACCAGCGAGCCAATCTGCTGACGCTTCCAGGCACGCAGCGTACCCTTCTCTTCGTCCCACTCCACGGCAGTCACTGACTGCACCTGCTGCGGACACTGGCGTACCAGCGCATCAATTTCCACCGGCAGCGCCTGCAGGATACGAGCATCAGGCTGTGTGCCACTCTGCAGCAACAACGGTGCCAGCAACCATTCATAGCGTGTTAACGCATGGTCATCATCCAGCTGCGCACCGATGCCGTTCGCCAGCTGATAGCGCCCCTGCTGACCGCGACGACGCGCCAACCGATCAGGGAAAGCCGACATCAGCAGTGGCGCGATCAGCTCACTGTCCGGCTCACCGCTAGTGATACCCAGCCGCTTTTGCAGCTGACGTGCCCGCCGCTGCCAGTGTGACTGCGGGCGCGAGAAACTGTCACGCAGATCGCCACTGCCGTTGCGCGGCGGTTCTTCGAGGATCGCCACCAACAGAGCAGCAGTCGCCACGCGATCGCTATCACTGCCCGCCGCAATCAGCAACGCGGCATAACGCGGATCGCTGCCCAGCTGCGCCATTTTGCGCCCTTTTTCCGTCAGCTTGCCGCTGTCATCCGTCGCCCCCAGCAGATGCAGCAACGTGGCGGCGGCGTGCAATGCCGCGGCTGGTGGCAGATCAAGCCAGCTCAGCTGGCGGATATCGTGGCAGCCCCACTGCAACACATCGAGCCACAACGCGGCGAGATCGCTCTGCACCATCTCGGCATCGGCATGACTGGCCGCGCGCTCCGCCTGCTCTTTCCCCAGCAGGTGCAGACAGATACCGGCTTCAAGACGCCCGGCACGTCCGGCACGCTGCGTCATTGAGGCCTGGCTGATACGCTGGGTTTGCAGCCGGGTCAGGCCGGTACGCAAATCGAAACTGCCCACCCGCTCCAGTCCGCTGTCCACCACCAGCCGGATACCTTCAATGGTTAAACTGGTTTCGGCAATATTGGTCGCCAGCACCACTTTGCGCCGTCCGGCGGCGGCAGGCAGAATCGCCCGGCGCTGCTCACTGAGCGGCAGCGCGCCATACAGCGGACAGAGATCAACATCGGCACTGACACGCTCTTCCAGTAGTGTTTTGATGCGCTGGATCTCGCCAACGCCAGGTAAAAACAGCAGCAACGATCCGGTTTCGTCACGCAACAGCTGGCTGACTTCTCGCGCCACGGCGTCATCGAAGCGCAGATGCGTCGGCAACGCGCTATAGCGGCGCTCGACCGGGAAACTGCGCCCCTGGGAGACAATCACCGGCGCGTCCGGCAGCATCTCGCTCAGCCGCTGGTTATCCAGCGTGGCGGACATCAGCAGAATTTTCAGGTCGTCACGCAGTCCCTGCTGCACATCCAGCAGCAGAGCCAGCGCCAGATCAGCCTGCAGACTGCGTTCATGGAATTCATCGAGGATCACCAGATCAACGCCGTCCAGCAGTGGGTCCTGCTGCAGCATGCGCGTCAGAATACCTTCCGTGACCACCTCCAGCCGGGTCGCGGGGCCGACACAGGTCTCTGCACGCATCCGGTAGCCGACCGTTTCTCCCGGCTGCTGGCCGAGCAGTTCCGCCAGCCGTTGCGCCACATTACGCGCCGCCAGTCGCCGCGGTTCCAGCAACAGAATCCGGCCACTGAATGTCGCCTGCTGCAGGATTTGCAACGGCAGCCAGGTCGATTTACCGGCACCGGTCGGTGCCGCCAGCAACACCTGTGACGCCTGCTGTAACGCAGCAAGCAGTTCAGGCAGTACGGCACTGACAGGTAAGTCACTCACAGGAAAACTCCGTAACAACGTGGTCATATGAAAGCGGGCATTGTAGCATTCATCCACATTCATTACCGGAGGCTGCCATGTCCATACGCCGTTTATTCTTTGGCATCGGTTTGCCGCAGGCAATCCAGCAACAGATTGTCACCTGGCGCGCCAGCGCATTCAGCGCCGATGCGGGCCGTCCGCTGGCGGCGGCCAATCTGCACCTGACGCTGGCGTTTCTTGGCGAAATCAGCGATGAAAAGGCCAGCGCCATCCGCCGTATGGCCGGGCGTATCCGCCAGTCGCCGTTCACACTGCATCTTGATGATGCCGGCCACTGGCCGCGCCCGGGCGTGGTGTGGCTCGGTCCGCGCCAGGCACCACGCGGGCTGGTGCAGCTGGCGGAGATGCTGCGGTCACAGGCGGCACGCAGCGGCTGCTATCAAAGTCCGCACCCGTTTCATCCGCATATCAGCCTGCTGCGCAATGCCACCCGGCCGATTGCGATGCCGCCACGCAACTTCCACTGGCAGTTTGATGTCACGGAGTTCGCGCTGATGGAATCGGCCTTTACCCAGGGGCGCAGCAGCTACAACATTATCGACAGCTGGTCACTGACTCAGGATTAACCATGGATTATTTCCCGGCGCTGCAACCGGCACGCCTGATTAAACGTTACAAACGCTTTCTGGCCGATGTGGTCACCCCGCAGGGCGACACCCTGACCCTTCACTGCGCCAACACCGGCGCGATGACCGGCTGCGCCACACCCGGCGATACGGTGTGGTACTCGACATCCGCCAGCACCACACGCAAATACCCGCACAGCTGGGAGCTGACGGAGACACAGCAGGGCGACTGGATCTGCGTCAATACCCTGCGCGCCAACACGCTGGTGCGTGAAGCGATAGAGGCAGGAGTGATTGCAGAACTGGCGGGTTACAGCACGTTGCAGGCGGAAGTGAAGTACGGCGCAGAGCGCAGCCGCATCGACTTTCTGCTGCAGGCAGAGAAGCGCCGCAACTGCTATATTGAAGTGAAATCCGTGACGCTACTCCAGCAAGGTAAAGGGTATTTTCCGGATGCGGTGACCGTACGCGGCCAAAAACACCTGCGTGAGCTGGCGAAAATCGCCGCTGAGGGCGAACGTGCGGTTCTTTTTTTTGCCGTTTTGCATACGGGGATTGAGGACGTTTCCCCGGCACGTCACATCGACACGCAGTACGCAGAACTACTGGTACAGGCACAACAGAGTGGTGTCGAGATCCTCTGTTATAAGGCGCAGTTATCACCTGCTGGCTTGACGTTAAAAAAGTCGCTTGTCGTGGAGTTGTAATATTTAACGCAATTTGCTCTGATAGGATGGTCGCTGGCGAAGCGCTAAATACGCTTTTACTCACAGGCTTGTCAAGTGATGTTGAGGAATAATTGCCAACCTTAATCGCTTCTGTTATTTATAGCGGCCTGTTTTTTTCCCCGTTGGGGATCGATAGTGCGTGTTATCCAGGAGAAACAACATGCAAGAAGGGCAAAACCGTAAAACATCGTCCCTGAGTATTCTCGCCATCGCTGGGGTGGAGCCATACCAAGAGAAGCCAGGCGAAGAGTATATGAACGAAGCCCAGCTGGAGCACTTCAAGAAGATTCTTGAAGCTTGGCGCAATCAACTCAGGGATGAAGTAGACCGTACGGTTACGCACATGCAGGACGAAGCTGCTAACTTCCCGGACCCGGTGGATCGCGCCGCTCAGGAAGAAGAGTTCAGTCTGGAACTGCGCAACCGTGACCGCGAGCGTAAGCTGATCAAAAAGATCGAGAAGACGCTGAAAAAGGTGGAAGAGGATGATTTCGGCTACTGCGATTCCTGCGGTGTAGAAATCGGTATCCGTCGCCTTGAAGCGCGTCCTACCGCCGATCTTTGCATTGACTGCAAAACACTGGCGGAAATCCGCGAGAAACAAATGGCCGGCTAACGGCGCTGGGTGCTGCGGTGAGGCGGGGATACATTGTTGTCCCGCTTCACTGCACACTGACTCTGAATATCATGTCACGACGCTATATCGGGCGCTTTGCCCCCTCTCCTTCCGGCGAACTCCATTTTGGCTCACTGATAGCCGCCCTTGGCAGCTACCTGCAGGCGCGCGCGCAGCACGGGCAGTGGCTAGTGCGTATCGAAGATATCGACCCACCCCGCGAAGTACCGGGCGCAGCAGCGCAGATCCTGCGCCAGCTGGAACAGTATGGCCTGCACTGGGATGGTGAGGTGCTGTGGCAGTCACAGCGTCATGATGCCTATCGCAGTGCGCTGGAGTGGCTGCGCCAGCAACGACAAAGTTACTGGTGCCGTTGCCCACGCAGCCGTATCCAGCAACTCGGCGGCCACTATGATGGCCACTGCCGCGAGCTGCAACTGACGGCCGACAACGCCGCGCTGCGTTTACGCCAGCACACGCCTGTCACACAATTTACCGATCGGCTGCGCGGCGAAATTATCGCCGATCGCGCACTGGCGACAGAGGATTTTATTATTCATCGCCGCGATGGCCTGTTCGCCTATAATCTGGCCGTGGTGGTGGATGACCATTTCCAGGGCGTCAGCGAGATCGTACGCGGTGCCGACCTGATTGAGCCCACCGTGCGGCAAATCGCGCTGTATCAGCAGTTTGGCTGGCAGATGCCGGATTATCTGCATTTACCGCTGGTGCTTAACCCGGACGGCAACAAGCTGTCGAAGCAAAACCATGCCCCCGCGCTGCCGGAAGGCGACCCACGCCCGGTGCTGATGCGCGCATTGCGTTTTCTCGGTCAGCCAGTGCCGTCAGGCTGGCAGGATGAATCACTGGAATCGCTGCTAAAGCAGGCGGTTCAGCAGTGGAATTTAGCGAAAATTCCACGTAACGACGTCGTGCTAAACGATGCAGCGACAACGGCATTCTCAAATGGTTCTCACTAAGCTATGATTAGCCGCTGTTTTTACCACCTAAGTTTCTTAGTCACTATCGAGGTGTCCCATTTTTACCCGAGTTGCTAATTTTTGCCGAAAAGTCCTGCATCGCGAAAATGACACGCCAGTCAGGGTTGAAGAAGAAGTCAGCCAGATGACCGTGATCCCTCGCGATCGCCACAATATTTCGCGCAAAGACATTAGCGAAAATGCCCTCAAGGTGCTTTATCGCCTGAACAAAGCCGGATATGAAGCCTACCTGGTTGGTGGCGGCGTACGCGATTTGCTGCTGGGTAAAAAACCGAAAGACTTCGATGTGACCACCAATGCCACGCCGGAACAGATGCGTAAACTGTTCCGCAACTGTCGTCTGGTTGGCCGCCGTTTCCGCCTGGCCCATGTAATGTTTGGCCCGGAAGTGATCGAAGTGGCGACATTCCGTGGCCATCACCATGCCGATGAAGATCAGGATGACCGTAACGGTTCCCAGCGCGGACAAAATGGCATGCTGCTGCGCGACAATATCTTTGGTTCCATCGAAGATGACGCTCAGCGTCGCGACCTGACGATTAACAGCCTATACTACAGCGTGGCGGATTTCACCGTCCGTGATTATGTCGGCGGTCTGAGCGATCTGCAGCAGGGCATTATTCGCCTGATTGGCGATCCGGAAACCCGTTACCGCGAAGATCCGGTGCGTATGCTGCGCGTGGTGCGTTTCGCTGCCAAACTGCAGATGCGCATCGCCGAAGAGACGGCAGAGCCGATCCCGCGCCTTGCCACGCTGCTGCAGGATATTCCGCCAGCGCGCCTGTTCGAAGAAACCCTGAAGCTGTTGCAGGCGGGCTATGGCTACGACACCTACCTGCAACTGCGTGAATACCAGTTATTCCAGCCGCTGTTTCCGATTATCACCCGATACTTTACCGCCCAGGGTGACAGCGCCATGGAACGCATGATCAACCAGGTGCTGAAAAATACCGATAACCGCATCCATAACCAGATGCGCGTCAATCCGGCATTCCTGTTTGCCGCGATGTTCTGGTATCCACAGCAGGAAGCGGCGCAGAAAATCGCCCAGGAAAGCGGTCTGGCCTATTATGATGCCTTCGCGCTGGCGATGAACGATGTGCTGGATGAAGCCTGCCGCGCGCTGGCGATTCCGAAACGCATTACGACGCTGATCCGTGATATCTGGCAGTTGCAGCTGCGTATTTCGCGCCGCCATGGTAAACGCGCATGGAAACTGATGGAACATCCGAAATTCCGTGCCGCCTATGACCTGCTGGCGCTGCGCGCGGAAGCGGAAAATAACCATGAACTGCAGCGTCTGACCACCTGGTGGGGTGAGTTCCAGGTTGCCGCGCCGCCACAGCAGAAAAATATGCTGAACACGCTCGGTGACGATCCGGTGCCACGCCGTCGTACCCGTCGTCCGCGCAAACGCACGCCGCACCGTGACGGTGGCGCCAGCGCATGACCCGCGTCTATATCGCGCTAGGCAGCAATCTGGCGGATCCTCTGCATCAGGTGCAACATGCACTTGATGCACTGGCTGCCATCCCCGACAGCCAGCTGGTTGCCACATCTTCGCTGTATCGTACCCCGCCTTATGGCCCGCCGGAGCAGCCTGATTACCTGAATGCCGTGATTGCGCTCGACACCACGCTTGCGCCTGAAGCCCTGCTGGATCACACCCAGCGTATCGAGCTGGAACAGGGACGCGTGCGTAAAGAAGAGCGCTGGGGACCGCGTACGCTGGATCTCGATATCCTGCTGTTTGGCGAGCTGACGCTGAATACCGCGCGTCTGACCGTGCCGCATTACGATATGAAAAATCGTGCATTTATGCTGCTGCCATTAGCCGAAATTGCCCCTGCGCTGTGCTTCCCCGATGGCAGTCGTGTCGCGGACAGCCTTGCCCTGCTGGACAGCAGTACCATCAAACCATGGTAATCACGTCAGGAAATTATTTTACCCTGGCGTGCTTCCTGACCTGATCCCCCTTCCCTCTGACATTCACAATCCATTACACTTGCCCATCAGAAATTTCGACCTGAGAGGCCGTAATGAAACCGACCACTATTTCTCATCTGCGCCAGTGGAAACAGGCAGGCCGTAAATTTGCCTCCATCACTGCCTATGAATACAGCTTTGCCAGACTGTTTGCCGAAGAGGGTATTCAGGTGTTGCTGGTGGGAGACTCGCTGGGGATGACCGTGCAGGGGCATGATTCCACTCTGCCCGTGACAGTTGCCGATATTGTCTATCACACCCATGCCGTGCGCCGTGGCGCGCCAAACGCCCTGCTGCTGTCCGACCTGCCGTTTATGAGCTATGCCACCCCTGAACAGACCTTTGACAGTGCTGCACAGCTGATGCGTGCGGGTGCCAATATGGTCAAGCTGGAAGGCGGAAAATGGCTGGCAGAGACCGTACAGCAGCTGACCGAGCGTGCCGTGCCAGTATGCGGCCATCTCGGCCTGACCCCGCAGTCCGTCAATATCTTTGGCGGTTATAAGATTCAGGGCCGTGAGGCCGAGGATGCCGACCGCCTGCTGGCGGATGCGCTGGTGCTGGAAGAAGCTGGTGCGCAGCTGCTGGTGCTGGAGTGCGTGCCGGTGGCGCTGGCGAAACGCATTACCGAAGCGCTGACCATTCCGGTGATTGGCATCGGAGCCGGTAACGTCACCGATGGTCAGATTCTGGTGATGCATGATGCCTTTGGCATTACCGGCGGCCATATTCCGAAATTTGCCAAAAATTTCCTCGCCGACAGTGGCGATATCCGCAGCGCAGTGCGCCAGTACATTACCGAAGTGGAAGCTGGCACCTATCCTGCGGCAGAACACAGTTTCCAATAATTCAGGAGAAAGTCTGTGCTGATAATTGAAACCCTGCCCATGCTGCGTCGTGAAGTGCGCCGCTGGCGTCAGGATGGCAAGCGCATCGCGCTGGTGCCGACCATGGGTAATTTACACGATGGTCATATGACGCTGGTGGACGAAGCGCGTGAGCGTGCCGATATCGTGGTGGTCAGCATTTTTGTCAATCCGATGCAGTTTGACCGTCCTGACGATCTGGCGCGTTATCCGCGCACGCTGCAGGAAGATTGCGAAAAACTGAACCGTCGCGGCGTTGACCTGGTGTTTTCCCCTTCTCCGGCGGATGTGTATCCGAAGGGGCTGGATACGCAGACCTTTGTCGACGTACCGGGGCTGTCTTCGCTGCTGGAGGGCGCCAGCCGTCCGGGTCATTTCCGTGGCGTGTCGACGGTGGTCAGCAAGCTGTTTAATCTGGTGCAACCGGACCTCTCCTGCTTTGGCGAAAAGGATTACCAGCAGCTGGCGCTGATCCGCAAGATGGTGGCAGATATGGGCTACGATATCGAGATTATCGGCGTGCCGACCGTACGCGCCAAAGATGGTCTGGCACTGAGTTCACGCAATGGCTATCTCACCGCAGAGGAGCGTCAGCTTGCACCGGGCCTGAGCCAGGTGATGAACAGTATGGCGAATAAACTGTCTGACGGTGAACGCCATGTGGACGAGATTATCGCCACTGCCGAAGCGGAGCTGGAAGAGAAAGGCTTCCGCCCCGATCGTCTGGCGATTTGCGATGCCGACAGCCTGCTGCCGCTGAATACCGAAAGCCAGCGCGCGGTAATCCTGATGGCGGCGTGGCTGGGCAATGCGCGTCTGATTGATAACCAGCAGGTTGATCTGACGCAATAGACAAGGCGGGCAGATCGACAGATACTGTCGTTCATATTTTTAATACCCTGATGTGACTATCAGGGTTTGAAGCTGAATAAGGTAACCACGCAATGATACGCACCATGTTGCAGGGCAAACTGCACCGGGTCACCGTGACCCAGGCTGATTTGAACTACGAAGGTTCCTGCGCCATCGATCAGGACTTTCTCGATGCGTCCGGCATCCTTCAGTATGAAGCGATTGATATTTATAACGTCACTAACGGCCAGCGCTTTTCCACCTACGCAATTGCCGCGGAACGCGGTTCTAAGATTATCTCGGTGAACGGCGCGGCAGCGCGTTGTGCCTGCGAGGGCGATATTCTGATTATCTGCTCCTATGTGCAGATGCTCGATGAGCAGGCACGAGAGTGGCAGCCGAAAGTGGCCTACTTTGAAGGCAAAAACCAGATGAAGCGGCTGGCGAAAGCGGTGCCGGTTCAGGTGGCTTGAGTGAATTAAGCCGGGGTTAAGGTTATTCTTATTCCCGGCATTCTCCAGCAGGAGAATATTTGTAAGATCCCTGCCATCACCCCAGATAAATCCCGAAAAACGGTCAAAGATAATATCTTCTATTTAATCACTCTCAAATCATCTCCTCCACCTGTAGTCAATCAGCTTAAGTAATTATTATTCCTTACGTCACTCTCCTTATAATGGTTTACTTGATTATATAATGTCATTACACTCCTTCATGGCTGGCTAGGCCAGAAAGCATAACCGTTTTCAGAAGGGGTCTATTTTGTTGCATGACGATTTCGATAACACAAAAATAAATCTCGAGACAAAGACATGGCTGAGCCAGGAACTGCAAAAATTCGGAGATTTTCGCTTTACTTTTGCAATAATGAAGAAAAATAACCCCAGTGATCTGTTTGTATTATCAAACTATCCTGATGAGTGGGGTGAAATCTACTTTGCGAATGGCTACCAATATATTGATCCTGTCGGGCGGATTCAAGTTCGAAGTGCAACGCTAAGCCGCCTGTCTTAACTCTGCAAAGACCACTGAAGGCTGCCGGAACC